>JAHEAK010000690.1 GCA_024642805.1 Kofleriaceae bacterium
CTCAGCCAAGCCGTTATTGATCAACTTGCAGGTCTCGAGGTCAACCCATTCCTGCCAGCACGGCAACCGCAGAACGGCCTTATCGATCTTCGCTCGATCCATGTCCGCCACTTGGTCCTTGGAACTGTACTGGTTCTCGGCATAGTTGAGCACCTCGTAGCCCTTCGGCATTTCAATCACGATCTGCCGCAGCTCTTTCCCTGGTACCGGCATTACCTTGGCGTGGACTCCATACTCCCTCGGAACCGCCGCGATGAACCTCTCAAGCAGCGCACTGTCCGAAAAAAGTGTCTCGGGAAGCCAGTGCATGTTGGCATCGACGACGATCGAAGAGGAATCTCGGGTCGCAACGGTTTCGCTTGGTTGGGCGCTCGCAGCCACGCTGGTTCCGAGTGCACCCGCCATTCCCAGTTTCATCACCTCTCGGCGGGTCATTTGCTGAGTCATTTCGCTGTCTCCTTTCCGACTATAGACGAAGCTGCCATGACTTTCGTTACAGGTTGAGCGACGGTTCTCTGACCCGGTTCGGATAGAATCGGGCTGGGAGAATTCTTCAAGAGGGAAAACCGTCGCGGGAAAAACGTTATCTCAGCATCGAGAGGGAAAACAGCAAGAGCGGGTGGCGCAGGGTTGGAACCCATCACGGCACACGGTCCATGGTGAGAAGCGGGGCGTGCTTCAAATTGCTGCAACCTCCAACTGCACTGGCAAGCACGCAGTTCATGTTCGCTGATCCCAGACGTTAGAAAGCAAATGTCTGCGCCACCCGCCCAGAATGCCAACTCGCATGCTGCTCTCCCTCCCCTTTCGTTGCCAGCATCTGCCTTGCACGTGCTGCCTTGCTCAGTGAGCTACGGAATGCAACCACAGAACGGGTCTTTTGCCGCTCAGCGGCCGGTCATTCGTTCGATGTGCTCGGGGTACCGAGCCCCGTACACCGTGATCTTTGAGGCGGCGCTATCGATCTCACGGAGATCGTCGGACGTGAGCTCGACTGCAGCGGCTCCGATGTTTTCGTCGAGGCGCGCCAGCTTCGTGGTGCCTGGGATCGGAACAATCCATGGCTTCTGGGCAAGCAACCACGCAAGCGCGATCTGCGCAGGTGTGGCCCTCTTCCGTTCTGCGATGCTGCCGAGTAAATCAACGAGGGCTCGATTTGCTCTCATAGCTTCGGGCGTAAAGCGAGGCAGGATGTTGCGGAAATCGGAGCTGGCCAGCTTGGTGTTTTCGTCCATTTTTCCCGTTAGGAAGCCCTTACCCAGAGGACTATAGGGGACGAAGCCGATTCCGAGTTCCTCGACAGTCGGCAGGACTTCAGCTTCGGGTCCTTTCGTCCACAGTGAGTATTCGCTCTGGACCGCAGTGACCGGCTGGACTGTGTGTGCGCGACGAATCGTCTTTGCGGCTGCTTCAGAAAGGCCGAAGTGCTTGACCTTGCCTTCCTGAATCAGGTCCTTTACCGCTCCCGCCACGTCCTCGATCGGCACTTCAGGGTCAACACGGTGCTGATAGAACAGATCGAGGGCATCGACCTTCAGTCGCTTGAGCGAGCCCTCG
Organism: Kofleriaceae bacterium; assembly: GCA_024642805.1. Lineage (GTDB taxonomy): Bacteria > Myxococcota_A > Polyangia > Haliangiales > Haliangiaceae > NORP324. Next base: position 1,558 of record JAHEAK010000690.1, read on the forward strand.
GCGACCTGCTTGATGTGCTCTGGCCGACTGTCCAGCCCGGCCTGTTTACCGGTGTTCGGATCAAGTTTGAACCCGAACTTGGTGGCGATCACCACTTTCCCACGGAACGGAGCGAGAGCTTCGCCCACGAGTTCTTCGTTCGTGAATGGACCGTAGACTTCGGCGGTATCGAAGAACGTGACGCCGCGTTCGACGGCCGACCGAATCAGTGCGATTATCTCCTGCTTGTCTGCAGCCGGACCGTAGCCAAAGCTCATTCCCATGCAGCCCAGCCCGAGAGCTGAAACTTCCAAGTCGCTATTTCCAAGTTTGCGCTTCTGCATTGTTTCTCCTTCAGCGTGAAGTATAGTGTGTTTACGCCACGGGCTTTTGCCTGTTTCTCTTAAGTTGTTGCCAAATCCTCCGAAACTCCAGCAAAATTGCAGTTCCCATTCCATGCCGCTCGTAGCCTCTCCTCAAGAGACACGTTTCGGGAATGAATTCTGTGCGGATGGTCGGCGACTCGGAAACAATCAGAGTGCCCGCTTTGACGATTAGTTGGCAAACCTTGGGTGTGGTCTGCGCTGTCATCTCTGGCCGTCATGCTTGCACGGTGGCGCACGCGGAAACCGCCCGCAACGCTGCCGCGCGCAGGCTCTCAGCCGATCAAGCGGTGTCAGGATTCTCGGAGGGAGCGATCTCGCTGAGGCGCTTGAGGTCGACCATCATTTCGCCCCGCGCGTCCGTCTCGAAAGCGGGGGACGAAGCACGCACCACTACTTCCCCAGACCAATGCGGCATTCGTGCTGCTCGCGCGTCAGGCGTTCCTGCTCGAGGTAAGCGCGGGTGCGGCGGGTCAACTCGTCAAAGTCAACTTTGTGCGCGTCGAATTCGGGGCCGTCGACGCAAGCGAAGCGCACCTTATCGCCGACGGTGACGCGACAGCCGCCGCACATGCCGGTGCCGTCCACCATGATGGGATTCAGGCTGGCCATGGTAGGCACATCCCACTCGCGGGTGAGCGCGGCCGCGGCGCGCATCATGGGAATGGGGCCAATCACGTGGGCCGCGCCCACGGGGGACGACTGGGTCGCCTTCCACGCGCGCATCAGGTCCACGACTGTGCCGTGCAATCCCGCCGACCCGTCGTCGGTCGCCCACTGGACTTCATCCGCGGCGGCATGGAGTTCCGCGTCCAGTATGATCTGCGCCGCCGAGCGCGCTCCGCACAAGGCGGTGACCCGATTGCCGGCGCGGCGGAAGGCGCGCGCCACGGGCAGCAACTCCGCCACGCCCACGCCTCCGGCCACGCAGACCACGTGCCCGACCTTTTCAATCGAGGCTGGCTGGCCCAGAGGTCCGAGCAGATCTTCGACCACCTCGCCCGGCTCGAGCGCCACGGTCACGCGGCTGGTCTTCCCCACCGCCTGGACGACCAGGACGATGCTGCCCTTCTCAGCGTCGCCGTCCACGATGGTCAGTGGGATGCGCTCGCTGTCGCGGCGGGGACGGACAATCACGAATTGCCCGGGCCGCCAGTGCCGAGCGATTCCGGTCGCCTGAACTTCGAACCAGGCAATTTCCGGGGTGATCAGCCGCTTTGCCAGGATGCGATTCTCCAGACGGGCAGGTGGGGAGATGGTGGAATAGGCAGATGGGCGG
>JAHEAK010000691.1 GCA_024642805.1 Kofleriaceae bacterium
TTACGGCGGTTCTCGCGGGACCAGGGAGGAGTGGACCGCTGACGTGGCTCAGTTATCTCATGGCGGACGCAGGTGCCTTGCTGCTGGTCGGGTGGTCCGTTGGAGATCAGGCGATTGCCGCCCCGTCCGTGGCGGTTTGGCTTCTCGTTGCTTGGTTTGCCGCGACCACCGCGATCATCGTTGTGCAAAGTGGTCGCACCGGGCAGATCAGTCTGCATCACGCCTTCCAAGGGACCATGGTCACGCTGTTGGGATTCGGAGGAGGACTTCTGATTGCGGGGCATCACCTGCCGTCCGTGGCTAGGGTTCTCGCTGCGGTGGCGATGTTGTTGGGCTTTGGAGGTTACGCCTTCCTGCTCATCACCTTTCGCTGGTCGCGGCAACATCGCTGGGCCTTCCTGTTTCACAGTAGCTTGGCGCTCGTGATCGTTGCCATGTGTTCATGGACACTATTGGCCCAACCAGCATGGTGGTTTTCCGTGCTGGCCGCGCTCTTAGCTGTGGTGGGAGTGCGCCTCGACCGGGTGAGCCCGGGACTGCACGCCGCCATGGCGGTGGTCTTCGCGGCGCTGATCGGCGAACTTCGCGGAGTGATTTTTCATGGGCTTGTCGCGAGAGGGGACGCATGGCCCGTGATCGGGGGAACCGCCGTCGCGACTCTGGTCGCGGCGGTCCTTTGTGCTTGTCTCCCACTCAAGGATGAAAGTCCGGTCTGGCCAAGCTGGCTGCCGCGTCTCGGGAGAGGGGTTGTCATTCTTGTGGCGCTGCTCGGAATCGATGCAGTGCTGGTTCAGTGGGCGGCGTCTTGGCTGGCTGGGGAGGCGGGGCCGGTCGATCCCGGAACTCTGGCGACGTTGCGCACCGGCGTGCTGGCTGCCTCGGTGGTGCTGCTGGCGGGCGTAAGCCGCTGGCCCCAATTCCGCCCCGCGCGGTGGCTCGTCTGGCCGCTGTTGGCGACCATCGGGCTCAAGCTGCTCGTCGAGGACTTCCCCTGCGGGCGGGCGATCACAATGGCCGTCGCACTTCTGCTTTCCGGCGTGGGCTTGATCCTTGCTACGGCCCTGCTCCGCCGGAGCAAAGCGAGCTTGGAATGAGCTGGGTGGATCAACCCGCCCCAGATGTGGTGGTCCGCCCCCCGGCATTCAGGAAACCCGGCCTTCAAACTAGCTAGAGAGAAGCGCGCTTGTGGCTGATCCCGCAGATTTTGCTGGAGGCTGCGCATGTTTTCCGTGGGCGTTGCCATAGGAGACCGATTCGGGTAGGGGATATGCTATGGCTAGATAAGTTTTTTTAATCTAACAACGAACCCGACCAAACTCATGAAGATGATAGTTAGTGCAATAAGCCTTCTGTTTTTGGCAGGAGTGACAATCGCCGAAGCAGCAGATGGCAAGGCGGTATATTCGAAGAAGTGCACCAGTTGCCACGGTAACGACGGCTCTGGCAACACGAAGATGGGCAAGAAGCTCAAGTGCCGCGACCTCAGCGACCCGGCGGTACAGGGCAAGTTGACCGACGCGGCGATCGCCAAGTCGATCCGCGAGGGCGTGTCCGAAGGTGGCAAAGTGCGGATGAAGGCGATCACGGGCTTGAGTGACGAGGAGATTGCCGCCGTGGTGAAATATGTACGGACACTCAAAAAATGACAGCCTGACCCGGTAACGGTGACGGATCCTGATTTTGATGAGCGCTCTCTCGGGTATTCACCAATCCTCATGAAATCCATGAAAGCAAAGGTTCTTGCAGTCCTGACGGTTCTCTTCCTGCTTCTTGCGGTTAGCTTCGGAGTCGGACTCTGGGGTCGTACGCCGCGGCCCGAGCCGATCCCCTTGGTTGACCCGTCGTTCTTGGACACGAAGACGTGGCGGGCGTCTTATGCCGATTTGATCGCGGCCGACGAGGACGTGACCTACTTCGACTGCTATCTTTGCCACGAGGAGAACAAGCGGCTTGAGTTGAACCTTGATGAGCAGGGTCTCGTCATCCTTCCGGAAGAGCACGAAGACATCGAGATGGGGCACGGCACCCACGGCCGTAATAACAACTGCTTCAATTGCCACAACCCTAACAACTTGGCATTGCTCGAGTCGCGTGATCGCCACGAGCTGAAGCTTCAGAACAGCACGCCGCTTTGTGGGAGCTGCCACGGTCCGACGTACCGCGACTGGGAAGCGGGCGCCCACGGGCGGACCAGCGGCTACTGGGACCTCGCCGCCGGCGAGGCGACGCGCCTCGACTGCGTCAATTGCCACGACCCTCACTCTCCGGCTTTCCCATCACGGAAGCCGGCTCCGGGGCCACACTACTTGCGCGAAGTGAAGTCGCCTGTGGGTCCAACAAAGGAAAACGATCATGAATGAACCTTGTGCTTCTTGCGGAAATGACGGAACTCACGGCTTGAGCCGGCGTAGCTTCCTGCGCGGATCAGCCGCAGTCGGCGCAGGGATGGCCGCCCTCGCCGCCAGTCTGAAGCCCTTACTCGATCTCGAGAACTTCACCACGACCGAGAAGTTCCTCCAGAAATACTACCGCGAGATGACCCCCGAGGACATGACCAAAGTCCTCAAGCGCATCGAGGATGAGGTTGAGCACGACTACGAGGTTCGTCCGCACGTCCGCGACTTGAAGCCGATGGACGGCGTCGAGTTTGTTTACGCGTTGAACCTGACCCGCTGCATCGGTTGTCGCAAATGCGTTCATGCCTGCGCCGAGGAGAATAACCTCTCGCGGACGCCGGAGATCCAGTACATCCGCGTGTTGCGGATGCCTCACGGCTCGCTCGATATAGAGAAGTCGGAGCATGACTATGACCCCGAGCAGGTTCCCGAGAAAGGCTACTTTTACATGCCCGTCCAGTGCCAGCAGTGCGAGAATCCGCCCTGCGTCAAGGTGTGCCCGGTGCATGCCACTTGGCAGGAGTCCGACGGGATCACGGTGATCGACTACGACTGGTGCATCGGCTGCCGCTATTGCCAGGCCGCCTGCCCCTACGGAGCACGACATTTCAATTTCACCAAGCCGTCGGTGCCCAAGGAGCGGCTGAATCCGAACATGGCCTATCTCGGCAACCGGCCCCGCAAGGTGGGCGTGATGGAGAAGTGCCACTTCTGCATCCAGCGCACCCGGGCGGGTCGCTACCCGGCGTGTCTCGAGGTTTGTCCGACAGGTGCCCGCAAGTTCGGCAACATCCTCGATCC
>JAHEAK010000692.1 GCA_024642805.1 Kofleriaceae bacterium
AGCGCAGTCGTACTTAAAGTTGTCGAGATTCGGATCGAGTGTGGAGGTGTCATGGGTCTTGACGAAGTTGCTTGTCTTCGACGAAGACGACAGCGACGCCATTGATTTTTCGCGGGGCGCAGACGAAGGCCGTAGACGCATGAGGAGCGCGTGTCGGCTCTTAGAATTTGACGCCAAAGGCGGAGATGGCGCTCGTCGTTTGGCCCTGTGCATCGGTCACCGTGCCTTCGAAGCAGAACTTCCCCGTGTTGGGTAGGGTGACCACAAAGGATCCATCCTCGATATTGGCACTTGCGACGACTTCGCTCGTGCCGCTCAGTGTCGTGGGGCAGTTGACGACCATCGGGTTGCCAGCGCCGCTGATGTTGGCCATGACGATGCTGCCGGTGAGTGGCAGGCCCTCGGGGTCGTTGGCGCTCCATTCGATGGTGACTTGTGCAGATCCGGCGATGGTCGTGGCGGTGTCGTTGGGAGTGATCCACGTGAAGGTGGGAGGCGCATCTCCTGTGCCGCCACCCAGTGGAGCGCCGGCCTCGATCCATTCCTTGATTTTCGCCACCTCGGCGGCGCTAGGCTGGGGCTGTGCGTTTGGTGGCATTGTGCCGTCGACGACAAGGCGCTGGTAGACCAGAGAGCGTTGCTCGTAGACGCCGACGTCACCATTGGCCTGTGGATCCGACGCGTCGTAGATGTCCAGACGGAAGTACTCGAGTGGCGGGTTGAGGGCCGGTTGGCTATGGCATTGGCCGCAGTAGGTCACGAAGAGGGGTTTGATGTCGTTTTCCCAGGCTAGCTCGGTGGGCCCGCCTGCTCCCGCGATGGTGAATGGCGCATCCGAGTCGTCACTGCGCGTGTTCCGATTGCCTGTATCGGAAGCCGTCACTCGAATCTTGTAGGGAATCGGATCGCCGTTGCCGTCTTCGCTTGCCACTCCTGAGGGATCCCACTGAAAACTCGAGGGCGTATTCGACAGGGCGACTGCCAGCGCGGTGGTCGATACTTCATTGCCACCCGCATCGAGGCGGACGAGATCGAGATCGATGCTGAGCACATCGCCAGGGTCCGGATCGGTGGCCGTCCAGCGGATCTCGGTCTCGCCAAGGATCGTTGCTCCGCCGTTTGGCGAATTCAATAGCACGGTGGGAGCCGCACCTCTGTCGCCATGATCGACGAGCAGGTCGCCAAGAAGTAGGACATTGGTTTTGTTCTGGGCTGGATCGTCGCTAAAGCCATCGTCGAGGATGGCAATGATGTCGACGCGCTGGTTGGAGGCCAGGAGCCCCGCATCCATGCTCGTCGTGGTCATCCCTGCGGGAAGATTCTTGAGCACGAGCACTGGGAACTCATTGGATCCGGCAGGGCGATAGCCCAGGGCGACGATCAATCCATCCTGGTCTTCGTCGACACTCGTAAACTGAAGGCTGAGTTCCTGGTCGATCGAGCTTGGCTTCTCGCTCGGAGCAAGCAGTTCCGCACTCGGGCTGTGATTGTCGCGAGTTCCTTTGGGTGCACCATTGGCGAGCCACTTGGCCAGGATCGCCTTCTGCTCTTTGCTCAGCGACGAGTCGGGCGGCATCGGGGCCATGCCGCTCGACTCGTAGTCGACGGCCCGCGCGACGATGCTCGTGGCCATGTCGAAGGCATCCGACAGTGGCGCTTCCTCTGGCGCATCGCCGTCTCCGGCAACAAATCGGTCCAGACGGAAGTAGCTTGGTGCTCCGTTGGCACTCGGATCGCTGTGGCAAGCCAAGCAATTTGCGGCGAGGATGCCTTGAACCTCGCCAAACCAGGTCGGGTCGTCCGGACTCTCATCGGCGCATGCCGGCAGGGCTAGCAGGGCAACTGTGACGAGGCGTGCAAAAGACATCATGCGTGGAAGATCCAAAGCTGTGGTCCCCCATCGTAGTGGGTAAAACAGCGGCCTGGGATGCAGCGTTTTGTCTTGCGGTGGGCCATGTGTATTGGCAACACCCACATCGAGGAGCTTCTACTATTGACAGTAGTATGAGACCGACGTTTACTCAGAGCTCGTGAAGCCCCTTGGGTCACTGGAAGAGCGCATCATGTCCATTTTGTGGACAGGTGAGCCCATGAGCGTTCGAGAGGTGGCTGGCAAGCTCAGGAAGAAGCTGGCCCACACCACGGTCATGACCACGCTGGATCGCCTCTACAAAAAGGGACTCCTCGCTCGCGAGCGCGAGGGCATCGCCTATGTGTATCGACCCGCCATGTCGCGCGACGAGTTTCACGGCAAGCTCGTCGAAGAGACAGTGGGAGCGCTGCTTGAGAAGTCGACGGGCACGGTGCTCGCCGCTCTGGTCGACACGGTCGCGGATCTCGATCAAGAGAATCTGGAGCGACTCGAAGCGCTCATCGCCGAACGTCGGAGGCGCAAGTAGTGGTCTACGGCAGTCTCATTGGTTTTGCGCTCGTGTTCATCTTCGTCACCTGGACGGCCTCCGTGGCCGTGGGCGCGTTGCTGACCGCCACGGCCAGGGCGCTGCGCAACAAGGGGGCCGCTGCAGAGAAGAGAGCGGCCGGGCTCGCCATTGTGGTTCCGCCACTTCTTGGCGCTATCGTGGCGGTCTCGTTGGCAGGCTACTCGGCCTTTCCCGAACTACTCGGCGGGGCCGACCACTGCGACTCGCATGCCTCGCACCTGCACCTGTGCCTTACGCACGGGGGCGACTGGTCGACACGTACCTGGGCGCTGTCCCTATCGCTTGCGCTCTCCGCGATCGTGCTAGTGCGACTGGTGCAACTTGCCAGCACGATCATCAGCGGGCGTCGCCGAGTGCAGCTGGTCGAGCAATCCTCGCTACGCATCGGTGGCGACACCGTTCCAGTCTTTCTATCTCCTTCCAATCGACCCTTCTGCTTCGTTGCTGGCTTTCGCTCGCCTCGCATCTTTGTCGCCAGCGCGCTGTGGGAGCAAAGCTCCGCGGAGGAGCGAGAGGCCATGCTCGGCCATGAGCACTGCCACGTGGAGAACGGTGACCTGTGGCGATCGGTTGCGCTTTCCATCTGCGCGCTTTTTGGCGCCCCGTACCTGGCCACACAATTCAAACGCCTGTGGGGCGAGGCCACGGAGCGTTTGTGCGACCGACTGGCCGCCGACCGAACGGGCGACTCGGCCGCTGTCGCTGCCGCTCTCGTCAACGTGGCTCGCGGGCCTCGTCACGTCGGCGTCCTGT
>JAHEAK010000693.1 GCA_024642805.1 Kofleriaceae bacterium
GCGTGGCCGACTAGGGACCGAGTTACCGGGCCTTAGCCGCGGCGTGGCCGATGAATTCAGCTCCGCCGACCACGCTCTCCAGCGCTCCCTGTCGATCTGTCGTTATTGCTGCGAAAAGCCTTGCTTTCTGAAGCGCGGCGGGCAAAATCACCGCCCTCATGCCCAAGATGAAATCAAAGTCTTCCGCGAAGAAGCGTTTTCGCACAACCGGTTCTGGAAAGATCCGGCGCAACACCAAGGGACGTCGCCACATCCTCACCAAGCGCACTCGCAAGAGCAAGCGCCAGCTTCGTGGTGGTCGCCTCATTCACAAGTCGGATGAAGCAAACATCCGCCTGATGATTCCTTACGCTTAAGCGCACCACGATTAGTTACCGGAGTATTTAGAATGCCACGCGTTAAAAGAGGCACAAAAGCCCGTCGCCGACGGAACCAAATTCTCAAAGCTGCCAGCGGTTTCCTTGGCAAGCGCAGTCGCTGTCATGCGATCGCCGCCGAGGCCGTGCACCACAGCTGGATGCACGCCTACCGCGGCCGCAAGCAAAAGAAGCGCGACTTCCGCCGCCTGTGGATCGAGCGCATCAACGCCGCGACCCGCGAGCTCGGTCTGAGCTACTCGGCCTTCGCTGGCGGTCTTCGCAAGAACGATGTCGAGCTCAATCGCAAGATGCTGTCTGAGATCGCGATCAGCGATCCGGCCACCTTCCGCGCGATCGTCGGCACGGCGAACGAGTCGCGAGCTTAGCTCCTCTCTGGCGCCGCCTGGTCTTCCTTGGCGCGCCGCACACTACCTGCCCAGTCCGGGCAGGTGCTATAGAGGGACGCATGGCGACCGACGCTCTGATCAATAAACTCAATTCCTTGGGTGAAGAGTTCGCGGAGGCCTTGGCTGCGCTCTCGAGCGAACAAGACATTCGCGAGATTCAGGCCCGCTTCTTGGGCAAGAAGGGCCGAGTCTCCGCTCTGATGGGCGAGATGGGCAAGATGGCCCCCGATGATCGCAGGACCATCGGGGCGGCCTTCAACAAGGTCAAGGACGGCATCGCCGGCTCTGTGGAGGCCAAGCTCAGCGAGCTGGTGGCCAGGGCCGACGCCGCTGACCTGGCTCGCACGATTGACGTCTCGCTGCCGGGGCGCACGCGCTCGGCAGGGCACGCACATCTGCTCAGCCAGGTGCGCGAAGAAGCGGTCGCTATCTTTGGCGAGCTCGGCTTCGAAGTCGCTGAGGGGCCGCAGATCGAGACCGACTTCAACAACTTCGAGGCGCTCGGCTTTGCCAAGGATCACCCGGCTCGCGACGAGCAAGACACCTTCTTCGTCGACGAGGGGCGCTTCCTTCTGCGCACGCACACCAGCCCCGTGCAGGTGCGCACCATGCTCAGCGAGAAGCCGCCCATTAAGATCGTTGCTCCTGGCGCGGTGTATCGCCGAGACGACGATCCGACGCACAGCCCCATGTTCGGCCAGATCGAGGGCTTGCTCATCGACGAGCAGGTGCGCTTCTCGGATCTCAAGGGCGTGCTCCTGCACTTTGTGAAGCGCTACTTTGGTGAAGAGCTCGATATTCGCTTTCGCCCGAGCTTCTTCCCCTTCGTCGAACCTGGTGCCGAGGTCGACATGCAGTGCTCCTTCTGCGCAGGCGGCGACTCCAGCAGCTGCCGCGTCTGCAAGGGCACGACCTGGGTGGAAATCGCCGGCGCCGGCATGGTCGATCCGGTCGTGCTCGAGAACTGCAAGATCGACACAGAGCGCTACACCGGCTTTGCTTTCGGCATGGGCCTCGAGCGCATGGCCATGCTTCGCCACGGCGTAAGCGACATCAAGAACTTCTACGAGTGCGACATGCGTTTCTTAACGCAGTTCTAGTCGCGCCCAACGCTACAAAGGAAATCCCATGCACGCTGTCTGGTCCTGGCTCAAGGAACTGGTCGAATTCGATCGCGAGGTGAGCGCCGAAGAAGGCGCCGCCGCTCTCACTGCCGCAGGCCTCGAGGTCGAGGAATTCCGGCGCGTGGGCGAAGACTTCTCTGGCGTCGTCATCGCCGAAATCGCCAGCAAGGAGCCGCACCCGAAAGCCGACAAGCTCACCGTCTGTCAGGTCATCGACGCGGCCGGAGGCAAGCCGACGGTGGTCGTGTGCGGAGCGAGCAATGTTCCCGAAGCAGGCGGGCGTGTACTTTGGGCCAAGCCCGGTGCGGTATTGCCAGGTGGCTTCAAGCTGGCCGAAAAGGAGCTGATGGGCGTGGTCTCGGCAGGCATGCTGTGCGCCGAAGACGAGCTCGGTCTCGGCGATGGCCATGAAGGCATCATCGTTCTCGGCCCTGAAGGCGTGGATCTCACGCTCGGCAGTGATGCCGCCGAAGCTCTAGGCCTCAAAGACGTCGTCTTCACTCTGAGCATTCCGGCCAACCGCGCTGACGCCCTGGGACACCTTGGCATTGCGCGCGAATTGGCAGCGCTGCTCGACGGGCGCGCCAAACTTCCCGAGCACGACCTGAGCGCCGTCCTCGATAGCTCGGCCTCGGCCAAGGATCGCGTCCGCATCCAAATCTCCGACCCCGCCGCCTGTCCGCGTTACGTGGCGCGTGTGCTCGAAGGCCTCAAGATCGCTCCTTCGCCCCTGTGGCTGCAGCAGCGCCTGCGCAATGTCGGCGTGCGGCCGATTAGCAACCTGGTCGACGTCACCAATTACGTCATGTTCGAGCTTGGTCAGCCTCTGCATGCGTTTGACTTCGCCAAGCTCGCTAGCAAGTCGATCGATGTGCGGCGCGCGAGCGCTGGCGAGAAGATCACCACTCTTGATGATGTCGAGCGCAGCTTGCTCGACTCCGACCTGCTCATCTGCGACGGCACAGCGCCGGTAGCGCTGGCGGGTGTTATGGGTGGCCAGACGAGCGAAGTCTCCGACGAGACCAGCTCCGTGCTTCTCGAGAGCGCGAGCTTTGAAGCCATGACCATTCGGCGCACCGCCAAGCGTCTGGGTTTGCACTCTGATTCCTCGCATCGCTTCGAGCGCGCCGTGGATCCCAATGGCGCCGAGCTGGCCTCTGCGCGCGCTGCCTTGCTCTTGGCAAGGCTTGGCGGAGGACGCGTGCTGGCGGGCTCCGTGGATGTCTACCCAAGCGAGGTCAAGGCCCGCACCGTGGCCATGCGCCTGTCGCGCTGTGTGGCGCTCTCCGGCATTGAGG
>JAHEAK010000093.1:0-1653 GCA_024642805.1 Kofleriaceae bacterium
TGGCAAGTTTGGCGGCGAGATCGCGCTTGGTGCCGATTATCGACTGGGCCCTGGCTACGCACTGGGCGAAGCGCGCATGGTCCTCACCGATCTCGATCACCTCATCACCGGCAACAGCAACGCCGGTAACCTCAACCTCGGCGTTGGCTACCGCCTGACCTTCTGAGCAGCCAGGCTAGCCCGCCGCCACCGGGAATTTCGCCGCCAGGGCGCGACGTTGTAGTCTCTGGCGGTACTCGTGGGAATCGGCTCGTTCATACTGCGGCGTCTTGGCTCGAGCCTTGTCGCCATCGCAGGCGTTTCCGTGCTGGTGTTTCTGCTCTTGCACTTGATTCCAGGTGATCCCATCGATCAACTGGCGGGCGGCGAAGCCACACCCGAGCAGCGACAGGAGCTCGAGATCTGTCTGCACATGAACGAACCCCTGAGCACCCAGTTCGGGGTTTTTCTGGGCACCATTGCCGACGGTACACTGGGCCGCCCTTGCCCCAACCCGGAAGGCAAACCGACGGTCATGGATCGCATCGTCGAGAAGCTGCCCTACACCGTGGAGCTGGCCCTTGGCGGCATGCTGGTCGCGATCATGCTGGCCCTGCCACTCGGTCTCATTGCGGCCATTCGGCGCGGTACCTGGATCGATGCCACCGCCGCCGTCTTCTCGCTCTCGGGTCTGTCCATGCACACCGCCTTCATGGGGCCGCTCTTGTTGGTGCTCTTCTTCGACAAACTCAGTTGGTTGCCAGGGCCCGCCGAGCCCGACGCTCGCTTCGCTCTGCTCTTGCCATCCATCGTCATCGGCAGCCACCTGATGGCCATGCTGGCGCGCATGACTCGTTCCTCGCTGGTCGAGGTTCTCGATGACGATTACATCCGCACCGCGCGCGCCAAGGGACTCAGCGAGAGGATCGTGCTGACCAAGCATGCCCTGCGCAACGCCCTCTTGCCGGTCATCACTGTGGCCGGCTTGCAATTTGGTTCGCTACTGGGCGGCGCCATCATCACCGAGAAGATCTTCGAGCGTCCAGGCCTTGGCACCTTGCTGCTCGAGGGCATCAGCGAGCGCAACTATCCAGTCGTGCAAGGCACGGTGCTGGTCATCGCCATCATCTACGTCCTGGTCAACACCCTGGTCGATCTGAGCTACGGCATCGTCGACCCGAGGATTCGCAACCGCGCATGAGGCAAGCATCCAAAGCGCTCACACCCAGTGCCCGCATTGGCATCGGCCTCATGCTTGGCTTTGTGCTCCTGGCCCTCTTTGGGCCCTATCTGGCCCCTTACTCGGTACTTCACCAGGATCTCGATGCGCGCTTCCTGGGCCCCTCGGCGGCGCACTGGCTCGGCACCGACCAGCACGGCATCGATTCCTTCAGCCAGCTGCTGCACGGCGCGCGCCTGGCCGCCATCATCAGCACGGCGGTGGTCGGCATCTCTTCGATCATCGGCACCGCCCTGGGCGTCATTGCCGGTTACTACCGCGGCCTCATCGACGAGGTCATCATGCGCGTCGTCGACATTCTCCTGGCCTTCCCAGGCATCTTGCTCAACATCGCTATCGTCGCGCTCATCGCCAGGCCTGGCGTTGGCACCATGGTGGCTGCTCTGTGCGTCAACGGCTGGGTGAGCTACGCGCGCCTGGCTCGCGGTCAGGTC
>JAHEAK010000093.1:1663-11935 GCA_024642805.1 Kofleriaceae bacterium
ATGCGCGAGCTCGACTATGTATCCGCGGCGCGCTCGATCGGCGCCCGCCCTGCCCGCGTGATGTTTCGACACATCTTGCCCAACATGCTCTCGCCGATCTTGGTCATGATGAGCCTCAGCTTCGGTGGCGTCATCGCTGTCGAAGCATCGCTCTCCTTTCTCGGCCTGGGTCCGCAGCTCGATTACAGCTGGGGCTCGCTTTTGGACCAGGGCACCACCTTTACCTGGGTCACGCCCCGCCTGGCCATCTTGCCCGGCGTCGCCATCATGTTCGTGGTGCTAGGATCCAATCTCATGGGTGACGGCTTGCGCGACTACTACGATCCCAAGGGCAAGAGGTCCTAGCGCCATGGCCTTGCGTGTGCGCGTCTGTGCCGTCGATCAGATCGTCGAAGACCAGCTAGCGAGCTATGAGGTCGAGGGCGTGGCGATCCCGATCCTCGTGACCAAGGTGGCTGGAGAAATCATCGCGGGCACCAGCATGTGTCCTCACGAAGATGTGTCGCTTGTACGTGGATGTATTCAAGGCACAGAGATTGTCTGCTCCGCTCACGGCTACGCTTTTGATCTGCGCACGGGATTGTGCTCGCACGATACAAATCTTCGTTGGCGCACCTATAAGTGCACGATTGAATCAGGGCAGTTGTACGTGGATCTGGCCTAGAGCGGCCCGAGACGGCATTTCGGCACCCCGGTACGCCTCGCAGGCGATATGCTGGATGTGATGTCCCTCCGCAACGCCCTGCCCCTCGTCTTGCTGAGCGCATGTGTCTTCGACACCAGCAACCTGTCCAGCTTTGAAAACGCCAGCAACGACGCTGGCAATCAGCCAGGCAGCGACGCCGCGCTCGTTGACGCCGGAGCCGATGCGGTGCTCTTCGACGCTGAGCCAGGCGAGGTGGCGGATGCGAGCGCCGAGCCGAGCCCCGATGCCGCCCCCTGTGTAGGCGAGTTGCTCGGCTTCGATCCTCTCAACCTGGGCAGCTGCGACGCACCCAATCCGACAGGCGCCCGCACGCTGAGCGGCCTCGGTACGCACACACTCAACACCGACACCGGCGTACTCAGCGCACCAGGTGGCGGCACAACCAACCTCGCCTTTGCTCTCGTGGCGCAGACGGGCGGCCCCGAGCTCTTCGTCACCAGTGTCACCGACTTTACTCTCAGCCTCGGCGCAGACCTCAACGTTATCGGCTCGCGACCCCTGGTCTTGATCGCAACCGGTAGCATCGTGCTCAACGGTCGAGTAACCGCTCTCGGTCGAGACGGGCTCTCAGGAGCTGGCGGCGATATCGATAGTCTGTGTGCGGCAAGCGGCCGCGGCGCAGCTGGAACGGCGCAAGGGGATGGTGGTGGCAACACCGCGGGCAGCGGCGGCGGCGGCGGCGGTTTCGGAGCAACCGGCGGCCAGGGCGCTCTGGTCGACAATAGTTCGGGAACCAACTCGGCGGGCGGCACCACCTCCACCGACACCGATCTGGTGCCCTTGCGCGGTGGATGTGCGGGCGGCGCAGGAGGCGCGGGCGGAGGCGCGGGCGGCGGTGCGGGTGGCGCCATGGAGCTTGTCGCCGGCATCAGCATCACCCACAACGATGCCATCAGCGTGAGTGGCGGCGCGGGCAGCGGTACCGCCAACAATGGCGGTGGCGGCGGCGGCGGTGGCAGCGGCGGTGGACTGATCTTGCAATCACCCTCGATCAGCGGCCTGGGCATACTCACCGCCAATGGCGGCGGCGGCGGCGAGGGCCTGCGTAGCGGCTCGGGTAGCAACAGCGGCACCAATGGCTTTATTACCCTCGACCTGGCCGCGCCCGGCGGCTTCGGCGGATCATCTGGCGGCGATGGTGGCGACGGTGGCACCGCCTCGGGATCCGCTGACAACGGCAAGCAAGGGACAAGCTCTGGCAACAACCTGGCAGGCGGCGGCGGCGGTGGCGGCGCGCGCGGCCGGGTTCGCCTGGTAACTCCCTAGCAAGGGGGCCAGCAACCGGGGCACACTTGCAGGCGATGCGGCTCACCCTGGCCTTGTGCACCCTGCTCCTGGCTTGCGGCGGCAAAGCGGGCCCGACGATCGAAGCCGCGCGCACCGTTGATAGCGATCCCAATCAGCAGCCCAATCATCGACTCGGTGAGGCCAGCCGACCAACGGCTTACGCCCTGCACATGCAGATGGATCCGACGCGCGGAGCCTTTCGAGGCGAGATCGATATCGACATCGAAGTCGCGCAGCCACTGCACACCTTGTGGTTGCACCAACGCGATCTCATCATCGAGAGCGCCACGCTGGAGCGCGCGGGCAAGCTGCAGACCTTGCGCGTGCAGGTACCAGAGGACGACGACGAAGTAGAACTTTTCTCATTGCACGCCGATGCGCCGCTCGCCGCCGGCCCCGCCCGGCTTCACATCGAGTTCAAGGCGCACTTCGGCAATGTCTCCGGTCTGTTTCGCCAGAGCGAAGAGGGGCGCTGGTACGCCTACTCGGACTTTGAAGCCACCGACGCGCGCTCGGCCTTTCCCTGCTACGACGATCCGCGTTTCAAGGTGCCCTGGCGCATCCGCATCGACGTACCCGCAGGCGATATGGCCCTGAGCAATGCCCCGCAGGAGTCCCGCGAGATGCTTGCCAATGGCCAGGAGCGCTTCGTCTTTGCCACCACCCGCCCCTTGCCCTCGTACCTGGTGGCCATGGCTTCCGGTCCCTTTGATGCCATCGCGGGCAAAGCCTCCTCGACACCCGTACGAGTCATTGCGCCCCGTGGGCAGGCCGAGCGCGGGCGTTTCGTTCTCGACAACAGTGACGCCTGGCTGCGCTTTTTGGAGAGCTACCTGGGCATGTCCATGCCCTACCCAAAGCTCGACTTCATCGCCGTGCCGCACTTTAGCGGCGCGATGGAAAATCCAGGGCTCATCACCTTCTCCTCCGATATCTTACTCACCGGTGATCACGCCAGCGATGCCCTCTTGCGAGTGGCCGCAGGCGTCACCACTCATGAGCTTGCGCATATGTGGTT
Organism: Kofleriaceae bacterium; assembly: GCA_024642805.1. GTDB lineage: Bacteria > Myxococcota_A > Polyangia > Haliangiales > Haliangiaceae > NORP324. Next base: position 4,675 of record JAHEAK010000093.1, read on the forward strand.
TGGCGATCTGCTGACACCGCGCTACTGGAACGACCTGTGGCTCAACGAGGGCTTTGCCACCTGGCTCTCTGACAAGAACATGGCCGCGTACCAGCCGCATCGCGCGAGAGAGATCCTCGACATCGCTGACAAGAGCAGCGCCTTTGTCATCGATCACGGACTGCATGGTCGCAAGCTGCGCGAGCCCATCGAGGCCAGCAAGGACATTCGCTCGGCCTTCAGCGCCATCACCTATCGCAAGGGCGGCTCGGTGCTGACCATGCTCGAAGCGTGGATCGGCGAGAGCGCCATGCAGGAGGCCGTGCGTGCCTATGCCAGCACTTTCGTCGACGGCAGCGTCAGCAGCGAAGATCTTCTAGGCAGTCTCTTGTCCTCGACCCGCAATCGCCAGGTCGTGCCCTTCTTGCACGGTTTCCTCGAGCAAAGCGGCATTCCACAAGTTCGCTTCGAGCTCGATTGCAGCGCCACACCCACCCTGCGCGTGAGCCAAAAGCGCTACCTGCCCGTGACCAGCAGTGCCCAACCTGCCCCTCGCGATCTCGATCGCCTGTGGACCTTGCCCCTGTGCTTTCGCTACGGCACAGACTCGCAGTCGCAACGAGAGTGCAAGCTACTCACCAGCAAGAGCGCGCGCTTCGAATTGCCAGGCGAGTGTCCCAGCTGGATTCAACCCAACGATGGCGAGAGCGGCTATTACCACTCGCTCTTGCCGCCCTCGCTCTTTGCTGCCCTTGCCGAGCGCCCCCTCGATCCACGAGAGTTGCAAGGACAGGTCTACAACCTGGTGGGCGCTGTCGAGAGCGGCGACCTCTCGCTGGCCGAGGCTTTGCCCCTGCTCAAGGCCCACGCCCAGTCATCAAGCGGCGCACTGCAGGAAGCGCTCCTGCCCTTCCTCTACCAGCTGAGCGTTGCCCTGCGATCGCAAGAACAGCGCGATGAGTTCGCCGCGCTCATTCGCCAGTGGTACGGGCCGCGAGCCCGCCAGCTCGGCTTCGATCCGCGCCCGGGGGAGAGCCAGGACGATCGCGACATGCGCCCGGCCATGCTGCGACTGGTGGCCGGCCTCGGCGAAGATGCCGAGCTGCGCACCTTGGCCGCCGCGCGCGTCGACGAGCTGCTCGCCCGTCGCCACGATCTCGGCTTCGATCTGCTCAGTGCTGTGCTCGAGATCGCAGCCATCGACGGCGATGCCGAGCGCTGGCAGCAGTATCAAGATGCCGTCGAGCGAGCGCGCGATCGCCGCATGCGTGCGTTGGTGCTAGGGGCCATGCACGCCTTTGCCGACCCGACTCTCTTTGGCAAGTCGCTGGAGCTGAGCCTCTCCGCCGATCAGCGCCCCGCCAACCTCTACCCGATTCTCGTGCGCGCTGCCGCCGACCCCAATCGAGCAGAGCTTCTGTGGGACGCCCTTGCTGTGCATCGCGATGCGCTCCTGTCCCAGGAGGAGGGCCAGGCTCTCGACGAGATGCTCACCCAGCTCTCGGCTGGCGCCTGCTCGAGTGCCGCCATCGAGCACATCAAGGGCTTGGCTGCTGATGAGCTGGATGTTGGCGAGTTGGTCGAGCGGGTTGCCGGCTGCATCGCCTATGCCGATGTGCTGGCCAATAACAAGAGTCTGGCCGCTAGCGAGTAGCGCGGGCGTGGTGCGTAGGCGCAGCGCGAGGCTGGGCAAAAAAAAGCCCGCCGACTCCGAGGAGCGGGCGGGCCTTTTCACAAGCAGCGTCGACTACTCGACCGTCGGATCGACGATGCGCACGTTGTCGAGACCGGCCTCGGCGAAGGCCTTCTGCAAGGTCTCGCGGTCGGCAAGGTTGACGATGATCTCCTTGTTGGGATCGAGCTCGATGGCCATGATCGACTTGATCTGCTTTGGCGTCACCGTCGCGACGTTGCGAGCCAGCTTGTCGTAGTAATCAGGCTCGAGGTTGTAGGCGACGATGGACGAGAGGCGACCGGCCAGCGAGTAGGACTCGGTCGATTGCGCCAGGAGGCCCTTGAGCACCTTGTGGCGCGCGGTCACGAAGTCGCGATCGAAGTCGACGCCATCGCGCATCTCCTGCAGTTTGTCGCGCATGAACTTGAGGGTCTCACCCGCGCGAGCCGCGTCGACGTTGCCGCCGATTTGGTAGTAGGTCGGTCCCACTCGATTGCGGCGACCGGCGTACACACCGTAGGAAGAACCAAGCTCGGTGCGCACCGCGCCCATGCGCAGCGTCATCATCTCGGCTAGCACCATGCGTGCGGCTTGTTGCGCGTCGATGCCGGCAGGAGCTGGGAAGGCGATGCCAACGCGCATCTGTGGGGCCCCATCGCGATCGACGACTCCGATGTACTCGGGACCCGAGCGGGTTGGGGTGTCCAGAGGCGCGGAGGTATCCTTGTGGCCACCGTCCCAGCCGCCGAAGCTTCCGGAGATGATGCTCTTGGCCTTGGCCACATCGAAGTTGCCGGCGATGACGAGCGTCGCGTTCTTGGCCGAGAAGTGCTTGCGGCCAAAATCCATGGCGGCATCGCGACCAATGGCACCCAGGGTCTTGGGCGTTGGCGAGCCCTTGGTCACATAGGGATGGGTGGCGCCGTAGACCGCCGACTCGAGCTCGAGCTGATACACGTGCTCGCGCTGGTAGCTTGGACGGCCAAACTGCGCCTTGAACTTCTTCTGATAGTCCTCGATGGCAGACTGGCTGATCGTGCCGGCCTTGATGATGCGCTCGAGGCCGTTGATGATCTCGCTCAGGTAGATGTTGATGCCGCGGGCGGTGAAGGAGGTGGAATCCATACCGGCCGAGCCACCCACCGAGATGCCCGAAGCGCGCATGGCTTCCGAGTCCATGGGCAAGCTGATCGAAGCGGCCATGTCGGCGAGGCCCGACTTGCTCTCTGGCTCGTCGACGCTGCCGGTCTTGAAGACCAGGTTGGCGTGGACGATGGGCAGGCCCTTGTAGGGCAGGAGCACGACGTTCATGCCGTTGCCAAGGGTGTAGCGCTCCGCTTTGACCAGGATGGAGTCGCCCTCGGGAACCGGCAGAGGTCGGTTGGCGGTCGAAGGATCGATGACCGGCTCGGACTCGGTGTCGTGGCTCTTGCCGCTGAAGGAGAGCTTGGCGCGGGCGTCGCCCGAGTTGCCGTTCTCGTCCTTCTCGGCGATGAAGACCAGGGCCTTCTTCTTGTCGAGGGTCTTTTTGACGAAGCTCTTGAACTTGCCGGCGTCGAGCTGGTCGATGCCTTCGAGTGCCTTGAAGAAGTAGTTGTCCTCGCTGCCGACGAAGCCGACGCGCTTGTCGAACTGCACGCCGTCGGCGACGAACTCAGCGCGAGCGCTGATGGGCTCCATGCTCTCGACGAAGCGCTGCTTGGCGTGAGCGCGCTCGATCTGCTGCTGCTCCCAGGAGCTGCTCTCGAAGAAGCGCGGTGTCATGTCGGCTGCTTTCCAGACGAAATCCAGACAGTCGCCCACGCTCTTGCCCTTGCGGATCTCGAAGCTGGCGATCATGACCGGAGCCAGGTAACCACCCAGCTCGCTGACACCGGCGACATCGCAGACGCCGTACTTGTCACCCAGGTTGCCGGCCACCGAGGCCAGCGCGTACTGCATGAAGCTGGCGTTGTCGTACTCGGCGGTGAAGTGCGGAGGCATGGCCCACAGCACGTTGACCACGGTGCGCTCGAGGTCGAACTTCTTGGTGATCGTGTGACCCTTGATGGCAATAGGAGTGACCTCGCGACGTGGGGCAGGCTTGCCAGCGCCAATGCTGCCGAAGAGGGTGTTGACCATCGTGCCGACTTCCTCGGCATTGACGTTACCGGTGACAACCACGGTCGCGCGCGATGGCACGTAGTAGCTCTCCATGAAGGTACACACGTCTTGCAGCGTGATGTTGGTGAGCTGCTGATCGTTGCCGCCGACCATCTCGTGGTAGGGGTGACCTTCTGGATAGGCCGCGCGCAGGGTCTCGTAGATCATCTGACCGTCGGGCGTGCCCATGCGCTGACGAATCTCGTTGCGCACCACTTCGCGCTCGCGCTCGAACTGATCTTCAGGGATGAGCTTGCAGCCGGTAGCCATGCGCAGGGCTTCGATGTGCAGCAAGCTGCGAACATCCTCTTTGGGTGCCTGCAACCAGTAGTGGGTCTTGTCCCAGATGGTGTAGGCGTTGAAGCCGGTGGCGATCTGCGGAAGCACTTCGAAAGTGGGCGGCCGAGTCTCGATAGGACTATTGGATCCGTCGTAGTCGAAGCGATGCTGGAACATCATGTGCTCGACCAGGTGGGCCAGGCCGGCCTTGCCCTCGGGATCTTCGTTGGCGCCAACTTCGTAGCGAACGTCGACTTGCACAAGCGGCGTGGTCTCGTCGGGCACGACGACCAGGCGAACGCCGTTCTGTAACTTGGCCTTGAGAACTGGCTGCTGCACCGCAAACTGTGGAGTGGAAGGACCACAGGCACTCGCTGTCATGCCAGCGAGCAGCAGTGCCCATGAAAGAGTGGTTGAGCGCTTCATGCTGCGGATTGTGGAGAAGTCGATTGGGATTGCAAGGACCCGCTGCAAGCTGCGTCTGACAGGAAGCGCGACCAGCGGCCTAAGACGCTGATCTATCACATTCACTGAAGCCACCTCACTAACAGCCACCATGCCCTGCACCATGGCCTGCTGCTGCGCATGTCGAAGATCAGACCGGGATGCTCTAGTGCCGCTCGTGTCGACCATGGAAACCGAGCCCGTCACCACATCCCAGGCCCCTGGCCCCTTGCAAGATCCTCCGACCTCGGAGCCCGCCGCCGTGTGTCACTTGCAGCCCGATGAGCTGCGCGACCCAGAGCTCAGCGACCCAGAATTCTTCGGAAACATCTTCATCGGCATCGCCGGCATGATCGGCGCCGGCAAGTCGACGCTGGCGACCGCGCTTGGCGAGCACATGGGCATCCAGGCCTATTACGAGCCCGTGCAGGACAACGAGTACCTGCAAGATTTCTACACCGACACCAAGAAGTACTCCTTCGCGATGCAGGTCTACTTGCTCAATCGCCGCTTCCAGCAGCATCAAGAGATCATCTGGAAGGGACGCTCGGCGGTACAAGATCGCACCATCTACGAGGACTCGATCTTTGCCCGCATGCTGGCCGAAAACGGCCTGATGGATGAGCGCGACTATCGCACCTACAAGCAGCTCTTCAAGCACATGAGCAATTTCATGTGCAAGCCGAGCGTCATCGTCTACCTGGATGTCTCGCCAGAGACCTCGATGAAACGCATCCAGCAGCGCAGCCGCGGTGTCGAGGCCGACATTGAGCTTGGCTATCTCAAAGCCCTGGCCGAGGGCTACGAGCGCTTCGTGGCCGAGATTTCGCGGACCATTCCGGTGATTCGCATCGACTACGAGCGCTACGCCACCGCCGACGAGATGGCCGCGGTCATCAAGCGCGAATACCTGGATGCAAACTTCATGCGCCAGGCCACACGCTTCAATCCGCTCGGGTAGCCCCGAGCCTAGACGAGCGGTAACTTGCCGCCGGGGGCCGGCCCCACTGCTCGCGTGCCTGGCACGGCGGCATCGCGCTCGCGATTGGCTTCGAAGTCGCGCAACGCCCACTTGATGGTCGGGAAGGCCAGATCGTCCCAGGGAATATCGGCCCAGTCGAAGAGCTCGACGCGCTGACTCTCGGGCCCGGCGCTGAAGGACTCGCTGCGCATGCGACCTCGGTAGAACATCTGCACCTGGCCAATGTGGCGAATGGTGTAGACCCCGATCAGATCGCCGACCTCGACATCGGCGTTGGCCTCCTCGATCGACTCACGGGCCGCGCCCTCCTCGGGGCTCTCGCCAATCTCGAGAAAGCCAGCGGGAACCGTCCAATAGCCGACCCTCGGTTCGATGGCGCGCACGCACAGCAAGACCTTATCGCCCAGCATCGGCACGACGCCGGCGATGATCTTCGGATTGTCGTAGTGAATGAAATGGCACTCGCGACACACGGAGCGCTCCATCGAGTCGCCCTCGGGCACCTTTCGCTCAAAGCTGGGACTCTTCATGCCTGGCCAGTGTCCCATCCGGTGTCCCCTTTGCGCCACCACATGCGGCGACCAGCTGTGCCAAGATGAGCCCGCATGCATCGCCACGCCATTTCCTGCTCGCTCTTCGCTCTCCTCGCCAGCGCATGCGTCCCGAAGGTGGCCAATCCTCGAACCACCGATTTAGACAAGGACGGCATCGTCGACGCTGACGACCAGTGCATGGCCGACCCAGAGGATATCGACGGTCTCGAGGACAGCGATGGCTGCCCCGAGCCGGGCGAGGCTCCGCTCATTGGTGACGATGGCGAGGTCACGCAGGTTGCCAAGGACCCCGAGGTCAAGCGCCGCGAGATGCAGCGCAGCAAGGCCGGTCCTCTTCAGCAAAGCAAAGCGAGCGCGCGAGCGACCCCCTACCGCAAAGGTGCCTGGGGTGCCGCCATCGATCACGATGAGCGCGCCTACCTGGTCTTTGGTTTTGGCAAGGCCTGGGTCGGCTGGCAAGGCGGAGGCGACAAACCCGTGCGCGGCGATGTCTATCAGGCCGTCTTCTCGCCATCGGGTAGCAAGGTGGCCATGGTTGGAGCTAAGAGTTTTTCTGTTCTCGAGGGCAAGGGCGGCAAGGCGGTGCGCAGCTTTCTCTTCGCCAAGGGTACCGAGGACTCTCCCGAGAGCAAGCTCTTGCGCTGGCAGGATGACGACACCCTGGTCTTCTACGACGGCTGTCAGGTCCAGTCCGCCCAGGTGAGTGGCAAAGCCAAGCCCAAAGCGCTGAGCAGCACGCTCTGTGGTCAGCCACTGGCAGCAGACAACGGCCGCCACTGGTACGTCTATCAACAGGACGACGTGGCCGTGCAAGTTCACAAGCTCGACCTATCCGGTGGTGAGCCGACTCTCATCCTCGGTGGCAAGAGTGACGAAGCAGGCCTCTCGCAGATCCTGCTGTCGCCAAACGGCAAGCACCTGTGCTACTCGCGCCACAAAGACGGCTCGGCCTTCACCTGCCGCAACAACGAGAGCAGCGAGGAACTGGTGGTCTGGGCTGGACCCACCGATACCCGGGCCGCGTTCAACCACGCGGGCCTGCTGGGCGTTGGCGCCGGCCCCTTGCGCAGCACCAGGGACTTCTTGCTCGCCGATCTCGACAAGGCATCGCTGCGCCGACTCGGTGAGCTCGGAGCTAAAGACGAGTGGCTGGCTCCGGTCGGCGACCAGAGCTTCGTGGCCAGCGGTGGCCAGGAAGCTCTGGTC
>JAHEAK010000694.1 GCA_024642805.1 Kofleriaceae bacterium
CGCAAGGTCGAGATTACGGCTCAAAATCACGGCTTCGCCGTCGATGCGGATTCGCTACCAAAAGGCCTGCGCTGCACGCACACCAACCTCTACGACCGAACGGTCGAGGGCATCGCGCTCGAGGGCAAGCCCGTGTTCAGCGTGCAATACCATCCCGAGGCCAGCCCGGGGCCGCATGACTCGTCCTATCTCTTTGCTCGCTTTACCAGCGCGATTCGACAAGCGAGGTAGCCATGAGCGAAGCGGTAGCCGTGCTCGCCAACATGGCAGACGGGCTAATCAAGACCTACGGGGATAGCAGCTACCAAGAAGAGCTCACCAGCGCTCGCGATGAGTACTGCGAGCGTCGTGGTCGCGTCTTCGAGGACGAGGAGCACTGGGAGGTCTTCACCCGCGGCTTTCTCGAATGGTACGTGGTCGAGCGCCCACTCACGGATGCAGGACCATGCCCAGCCTTGCTTGCCACCGAGACCGAGAACGACGAGGTCAAGCTCTCGGCTCTGCGCGCGCTGGCCAGCTCGCAGCGCTCCCTCGTCGAAATCGTCGGCCTTGGCAAGGGCGTAGTGGAGGTCGTCGACTTGATTGGCGGCGCGCGCTTCTCCGTGGCGGAGGGACGCTCGCTCCTGGGCATGAACAGAGGCGACATCGCCGAGGTGCGCCTCATCGGCTTTCAAGAGCAAGTGTGGTTCGGTCGTCTCTTTCTCGACCACCCACCGGGAACGCAAGCAGCCATCGTCGATCGGGTGGCTCGCATGCGCGCCAAGGGCATGTCGCGCGCTGAGGTCATCGATCACCTTGCCCTCCTGCGCTCGCGGAGTCGCAACTACAAGCACGTGTCCGCTGTTCGCATCTACGAGAACGACGGGGATTTGAGCGGCGCCTCGTGAAGCGACTCGGGCAGCGCTCCGCAAAGCCTCAGGGGAAGCGCACCGCAAAGCGCCTGCTAGTCGCCGCGCTCACTCTGCTCGTCTTGGCGCTGCCTTCGCGCGCATGGGCACAGCTGACGGATTTCGACAAGCCGGCCATCTCGGTCGAACGCCTGTGGTCGGAGCCAGGGCCCGGTGCCTTTGTGGCCGGCACGGATGCCTCGGTGCTGCCGGTCGGTGCCATGAGTGTGAGCTTCTTGGCCAGCCTCATGTCGCGCCCCCTGGTGTTGACGGATCTGCGTACCGGTGAGGAGGCAAGCGTCCCAGTCGCATTGCGCCTCGGCTATGAGTTGACCCTCGCACGGGGCATCACTGACAAACTGCAGATCGGATTGGCGCTGCCTATGGTCGCGGCACAGGACGGCGACCGCTTGCAGAAGATCGGCCTCTCGGAAGAGTCCCTGGCTCCCATCGCTCTCGGCGACCTGCGTCTGCATGGCAAGCTGCGTCTGCAGGAAGACCTCAACAAGGCCTATGCCTACGGGGTGAGTTTCTACCTGGCACTTCCCACTGGCGATGAGGACAACTTTGCCGGCGAGCGCTCTGCGGTCTTTGCTTGGAACCTCGTGGCCTCCTACCGTTGGCGCGGGCTACGTGTGGCGGGCAATGCTGGCATTCGACTGCGCACATCCGAAGTCATCTTGTTGTCGCCGGCCCGCCCCAATGGCAACGAGCTCATCGGCATCGTCGCAGCGGAGTACGCTTTGCCGCGCTTCTTCGGACTCTCACTTGCCGCACTCGGCGAGCTGGTCAAAGTTCGTGGCGATGATGGTGGTCCTTCGCCCGGCGAGTGGCGGCTCGGCGTGTCGAGCTCTGTTGGTTCGCGCCTACGCTGGCGTATCGCCGCCGGGCAGGGCTTTACCCCGGATGAGCTCGGGGCGCCTAGTTGGCGCCTTGCCAGCGTCGTGCAGTACGCGCTGCCCTAAGGGTGAGAATTAGGGAATCTTCGGAGGCGAGAAGGGCTCCGGGGCCGGCGAGAGGGCGTCCATGAAGGCCAGCAGGGCGGCTCGTTCCTCCGGACTCAGTACCGGGCTACCCGAGGCTTCCAGACGATCGAGAAGCTGGTCCAAGGTGGCCGCGCTGCCATCGTGAAAGAAGGGCGCGGTGAAGCGAACGCCTCGTAGGCTCGGGGTTTTGAACGCGCCCTCGTCGCTGGTCAGATTGCTGACCAGAGCCCGACCCGCATCCGCGCGCCCAAGGGCCTCGATGCGGTGGTAGCGCAGATCGGTGTAGAGAGGTGGCATGTGGCAGGTTGCGCAGCCGGCTCGCTCGTTGAAGACCTTGGAGCCCGCGATGACTTGAGCGGACACGGCGTTGGCGTCGCCGGCTTCGAAACGGTCCCAGGCGGAGTTGCCATAGAGAAGGTTGCGGACGAAGGCGGCCAGGGCTTCGGCGGCGCGATCGCGATTGATCTCTCCATCAAAGCTGCGCTGGAAGTGCGCGGCGTAGCGGGGAATGCCTGCGAGGCGCTCACACACCTCCGCCGGCACGCTGCCCATTTGCCCACGCCAATGGCCGAGGATCTGTGCTTCAAGGGGTTCGGCGCGCCCGTCCCAGTAAAACTCTTCGTGGTAGGCAAGGTTCCATAGGCTAGGCGTGTGGCGCTGGTTGAGCTGGCCGCTGGCGTTCTTGGTCAGGGCCTCTGGGCTCGACCAACCATGGGCTGGGTCGTGGCAGGTCGCGCAGGCCAGACTGCCGCCCGAGAGCCTGGGGTCGAAGAACAGAAGTTTACCTAGAGCTACCTTGTCGGCGCTGGTCGGATTGTACTCGGGGAAGGGGGCTCTCGGTAAGCCCAGTGGTGTCTCGGTCAACGCAGGCGCGGTCGGCAACACGAGGGCGAGGGCGGCATCGAGTTGTCGCGGTGCAGCGTCCTCGACAGCAGCCAGAGTTGGATTGGCAGACGCGGCATCGTCGCGAGCGGCGGCCTTGCTTGGCTTCTTGCAGGCCGACCATGTGGCAAGAGTTCCGAGCATGAGCAAGGCGCTGAGCGGCGAGGCGATGGGAAGGCGTGCGAGGGAATGCATGTCTAGACTCCTGCTGATTGTGCCAGACCCAGAGCCCTCCAATTGGGAGGAACCTCATCGAGGACACGAAGGGCGTTTTCGCCGAGTAGTTTGCGGAGCGCGCCGACCCCTAGCCCTCGCGCCGAGAGGGCCTTGGTGAGGTGCGGCACCAGGCTGATGTCTTCGAGGCCGCGGGGCGGCACAACGAAGCCATCGAAGTCGGAGCCGAGGGAGGGCAGGTCTTCACCTGCCACGTT
>JAHEAK010000695.1 GCA_024642805.1 Kofleriaceae bacterium
CCTCTCGACGGCTTCGAGCTAGTGGCGACGCCACTTGACTCCAAAGACTTTGCCCAGCGCGGCCCGATCACCCGCAGCTTTCACGAGCTGGTCAATGGTGAGTTCGTCGTCGAGGGCATGGGACTTGGCACCTGGAAGGTCAGTGCGACTCGTGAAGGCTATGCCCCCGTCATCCAGACGCTCGAAATCGCCGATCTGCACTCGTCGCCCTATCTGGTCATTCCGCTGTCATCGTCGGGCGCGCAGCTCAGTGGTCGCGTCATCGACTGGCGAGGCCGCCCGGTCGCCGATGCGACGATTGGCATCTCCGACTGCGCAGAAACCAAGAAGAAGAGCTGCAACGTGGTGACCAGCGATGCCAGTGGCAACTTCGTGCTCGACAAGCTTCCCGAGGAGGAAGTCTATTCTGTCTACGCCAAGCATGATCGCTACGGCTTTGCGACCTCCAAGAACTTGCACTCGATCGTCGGCGAAGAGGACAGCGGCCAGCACATAACGATTCAGCTGAGCGGCGTGCTTCGCATCTATGGTCAGGTCTTCAAAGGGGCCGAGGACCAGCCGGTCGCCAACGCCCAGGTCGTTGGTGGTGGCGGCGAGACGCAGACCGGTGCCAGTGGTGAGTACGAGCTCATCGTGCCCTTGGAAGAGAACCCCGAAGCTCATGTGGTGTCGTATCCGGGTTCCGCCAAGGGACTTGCCATTCACTCCTATCCCGATGACCGTTCTGTGCGTCCCCTCGAGTGGGTCGACGCCCCAACTCACGCCGCGCAGGTGCGAATCGACTTTCACCTGGAGATGAGCTCGGCGACCTTGGTCGGGCAGATTCGCAGTGTACGTGGTGAGCCGCAGGCTGGACTGCAGGTGCAGCTCGCCAACACCAATGGCTGGATCGAGCGCAGCGATCAGACCTTCCCGACTCGTGCCACCACCGACGCCAATGGCAACTACCGGGTCGATCACATCCCTGCTGGCGCCGGCTACATGTTGCGATACCGACAAGAGGACAAGGAGCCCTGGAACGAGCTTGGCTACGTCAACATCGAAGACCAATCCGAGGTACGTGCGGACTTTCAAGTGGGCAAGGCGGCCATTCGAGGACGCTTCGTGCAAGAAGCCAGCGGCGAGCCCATCGCGGTGGCCGACTCCTCTTGTTCGCGACTTGGCGCCGAGCGCACCGATAGCAAAGGCGTCTTTGCTCTCGCCCACTGCTATCCCGACGGTCGCTTCGAGATCGTCAACCTCATGCCCGGCAGCTACCAGCTGCACAGCAAGACCGAGTGGATGGACGCCACCGACACCTTCAAGAGCAAGACCGTCACGGTCAAAGAAGCACAGGTGCTGCGCGATGTCGAAATTCAAGTCGAAGGCCAAGGCGCCATCATCTGGCGTTTCCGCATCTTGAGCAGCAGCAACGAGTTTCTGCTTGGTGCCTACATACGCTATCAGGTCGGCCACGCCAGCACGACGAGGTCCCTGAGCATCGGTGACGACGGAGTAGCCGAGCAGCAGATTAGCGCCAGCATCGACGAAATTTTCTTGGAGGTTCCCGGCTACGAGCCAAGCAAGCTCGCCCTCAAGAGCCTGGACCATGACAAGGTCCAAGAAGTGCACATGAAGCGCCTCGAAGAGAAGTAGGGCTGGTGCGCGCCGCGACCTGTGCCGTTGACGCTAGAGCGCGTCTCGCAAGCAAGCGGCCAGTGTTTGCGCTCAGAGCTCGCCGCGATTGGGCAGTCGCAAGTCCCAATACACGGCCGCCAAACGCATGATGACCACGACCGCGACGCCGGCGACCAGCGCGCCGCCCTCCGAGACCGGCAGCAACATGGCGAGCATGTACACCCAGCTGCCAACAAAGGCGCAGGTTGCGTAGAGCGGTGCCGTCGTGAAGACGCTCGGCACTTCGTTGCAGATCACTTCGCCAATCACGCCGCCGAAGGTTCCCGTCACGACACCGAGCAAGGAGGCGATAAACCAGGATGTCCCTGCGCTCAGGGCGTAGCTCGTGCCGAGAATGCAGAACAAGCCCAGACCGAAAGCATCCGGGATGTGTAACCACTTGCTCAGTAGGTGATGCGGGCGCCGAACCAGCGACATCACAGCAGCCAGGCCAAAAACCAGATAGGCGTATTCCTCATGGGCGATCCAGAAGAGCGGATGTCGGTCGAGGATCACATCGCGAGTCGAACCGCCTCCAAAGGCGATGATGAAGGAAACCGAGAAGACGCCGACAAAGTCCATGCCCTTGCGACGAGCCAGGAGCACGCCGTACATGCCCGAGGTAGCTACGGCCAGAAGCTCGATGACGCGGAAGAACGAGTCCATGGCTGCTCGCTCGACTCTACACTAGCTACACCTTGGGTGGCCTTTGGGCGACCTTCGCGAAGCCTTCGCGAAGCCTTCGCTCAGCCTTTGGGCAGCCTTCGCGCAGTCCTGGCTGGGCGGGGCGCATGCACCAATGCGGGTGGGTGAGCCTCTCCCAGTTCCTACTACCATTCCTTACAAGACCTCGAATGCATAGACCGGTGCGGGTTGGATCCGGTGTTGCAGTCTTGCAGCCTATGTCCCTGTTCGCGCTGCGCAGCCTGTCCATATCCCTCTTGATGGCCGGCTGCGCCTCGCAAGTTGGTGGTGGTGGTCCAAACGATGATCACTCCGACACGAGCTATCCCGACGGCGGCTCCGGCCAGCCTCCTAGCCCCGTGCAAACGATCTGTGATCAGGGTCTAGGCTCCACGGGTGCTGACCTCGCCAAGGCCATGGAGCTTTGTGACGGCTCCCTGCTCTCCGTCGACCTGCAGACGGTTCGTGGCGAGCAGGCCACCGTGCTGAGCGCTTACGGGCAGAGCTACGTTCCCAAGGCTGGCTCGGCTATGGCCAGCATTGCTACCGGCGACACAAGCTCCACCGCTGACAAGGATTTGAGCGTCTACGACGTGTCTACTGCCCACCCATCTCCTTCTGGAGATCCTGGCAACGGCTGCGGTCAAGCAGATCCTCCACAGGTTCAGGACATGGTGCAAATGGCGATGCGCCTCAAGGCACCCCCTGGTGCCACTGGCTTTCAGTTCGACTTCAACTTCATGTCGGCCGAGTTTCCCGAGTATCACTGCACCGAGTACGACGACACCTTCCTGGTCATGCTCAACAGCCAGACCTTGCAGGGCAACATCTCCTTTGACG
>JAHEAK010000696.1 GCA_024642805.1 Kofleriaceae bacterium
CCCGTCGTCACGTTGACGAGCTCGAGTGTCAGGGTATCCCAGGCCAGGATCGGCGCTTCGGCGCTGTCGATCCAGATCTTGCCAGTCAGCGAAATCGGAGTGGCGTCGGCCGGTATGGAGAAGTCCTGGTGAAATTTGTCGATGGCTCCGGCTTTGGAATAGCCGCCCAGCCAGGTTAGGAAGGTTCCGGAGTCTGCGGTCACGCCGCCGATGTCGCTGTCGGGAACGATCAAAGCGAAAGGCGTGGGCGTGCCACCAGAGGTCTCGACCCACGAGCCTGGCCCCAGATCGAAATTCCCGTTGGCAAGAAGATTGATCGTCGTGCTCACGCAGAGTGGATCCGCGTCTGCCGGATCCTGAGCGGCATCGACTGGACCGGAGTCGATCGAGACTTCCTCTGGACCGGCGTCGGGGCGAATGCCTACGCTGCCGTCCACGCGACCGCCGATGGATGCGTCGCCGCCGCCAGCGGGCTTGTCCCCATCCATGCTGCTGGCCGTGGCACAACCAACCGCCAAGGCGCCGCCGAGAATCGACAAGCCGAGGCTACGAACCGAGGGAATGTGAGGAAGGATCTTGGGGAGGCTCACTGCCCGCAGTGTCGCGCGTTGCCCAGGGCCTTTCAACACGAAAGTGCCAGGGGCCGCTCGGCCCTTACTGTCGACGATCATTGCTCTTCTGGTACTCGACCCGGAGCATGAGGATCTTGCCGCCCCGCTCGACCTTGACGATGGCCTTGTCCCCTGGTTTGGCGGCCTGCAGCACATAAACCAGGTCCTGAACGCTGTGCAGCTCTGTCTGGCCAATGGCCAGTATTCGATCGCCGCCGACGATGCCCGCCAGATCGGCCGCTCCGCCCGGGCGAACGCCAGAGAGCAGCATGCCGGGCTTGCTGGTATCGCCGCTGTAATCGGGGATGGTGCCAAGCGAGGCCGAGAAGGAGCGACGGTCACCGGTGCTGGGCGCGGGGCTTGTCTGCAGGCTGAGGACGCCCGGCATCGACGCCACCGATATCGCCACCTCCGCCACCAGATCCGCGACGCGGGCGCCGCCGATGGCATTGATGGCGGCCGCGTCATCGCTTGGTCGATGGTAATCGGCGTGGGCGCCGGTCGTGAAATAGAGGACGGGAACCTTGGCGACAGTGAAGCTCGAGTGATCACTTGGCCCATAGCCATCGCCGCCGATCTGACATTCGATGCGCTGCGAGATGCAGGCGCGCTCGGCGATGGCCGGCCACTCGCTTGCGGTAGCCGCGCCGAGCACCGTTACTCGATTGGCGCGCAGACGCCCGACCATGTCCATGTTGAGCATGGCGACAGGCTGCACCTTGCCTGGCAGGTGCTCGACGAAGTATTTCGATCCGAGCAGACCATTCTCTTCCCCGGTAAAGGCCACGAAGACGACATCGTGTCGCAGCTCCGCGCGCCTCTTGCTGAGAATGTCCATCACGCGCAAGAGGGCGGCGACACCCGAGGCATTGTCATCGGCGCCGTTGTGCACAGCGGCCTCGCCAGGTGCCAGGGAGTGCTCGTTGCCAAAGCCCAGGTGGTCGTAATGCGCGCCGATGACGATCGTGCCTTCGCTCTTGCCCTCGGGGGCAGCCAGCATGCCGATGACATTGCGCGAGGGCTGCTCGACCAGTTCGAGCTCGACCTTCAGCGAGACGGTGCGCGGCGCTGTGAGTAGCGCCGCGCCCGCTTTGCCGCTGACCACCAGTACCGGAATGCCGACCGCCGACAACTTCTCGAGCTGCAGGGCGGGCAAGTCGGCCTCCTCGCTGCTCTCACTAGCTGGTGGCGGACCATTTACGATGATGAGCGCAAGCGCGCCGTGCTCGCGAGCGGTGAAGGCCTTGCGGTGCAGACTCGAGTAGTTGTCGTAGTTCTTGCGATCCTTGAAGAGCTCGCTGTCGGGGGTGTAGCGGCGTACGACGGCAACTCTGCCTTTGACCTGCTTGCCTTTGTAGTCGTCGATTCCAAGCTCACTCGACACGATGCCATAGCCAAGCTCGACGCTCTGCGCTTTCACACTGCCGTTGGCCGAAAAGCCCAGTGGCACCAGCTCGTCAGCATCTACTTGCGCGGTGCCGACACGCAAAGCGCACGCCGTGCACGCTTTGATCGCAACCGCGACATCCAACGCTTGAAAGAAGGACGAGCCGTTGCCTGCCGCCAGTCCCGTCGTCGAAAAGCGATCCGCCAACCACTCCGCGGCCGCTTCGATGCCAGCGCCGCCCACTCCGCGCCCCTCGCGGGCATCGTCTGCGAGCCAAGCGACATCCTCGGCGTAGTCGTCGGCGCCCGTGTCGACGATTTGCCCTTGTGCCTGCTCGTTCCAGTCGGCGACATAGACGTCGGTCTCGCCGGGATGGGCCTGGTTGCGATTGGAGCTAAAGGCAAGCTTGCTGCCATCGGGCGAGAACATCGGAAAGCCATCGAAGCCCTCGGCAAAGGTGATGCGTTCGAGGTTGGTACCATCGGTATCGACGGCCCAGATATCGAACTCGCGCCCACTGCTGTCGCCGACGTTACTCGAGAAGAGCACGCGCTTGCCGCTGGGATGAAAAAAGGGCGCGAAGGAGGCCGCGTTGAGATAGGTGATTTGGCGCGACTCGGAGCCGTCGCTCTTCGCTACGAAAATCTCTAACTTCCCTGGACGAACCAGGCCATCGCGCAGGAGCTTTTGATACTCGGCGAGATCGGCGCCGCGTGGCCTGGAAGCGCGCCAAACGATCTGTGAACAGTCGGCCGAGAAGAAGGCCCCGCCGTCGTAACCGGGGGTATCCGTGAGCTGAACTAGATTGCTGCCATCTCGATCCATGCGGTAGAGATCGAGGTCACCATTGCGTGTGGAGGTAAAGACGATACTGCCATCGATGGGGCAAACGGTGGCCTCCGCGTCGTAGCCAGGGGACGGGCTGAGCGCCCGCAGGGAGCTACCGTCGGACTTAGCTAAGAATATGTCGTAGGCCTCGTAGATGGGCCAGACGTAGCCTTGCGAGTGATCTGGAACCGGCGGGCACTCGCCACCAGCCTCATGGGTCGACGAAAAGAG
Organism: Kofleriaceae bacterium; assembly: GCA_024642805.1. Classification (GTDB taxonomy): domain Bacteria; phylum Myxococcota_A; class Polyangia; order Haliangiales; family Haliangiaceae; genus NORP324. Next base: position 3,058 of record JAHEAK010000696.1, read on the forward strand.
GATCTCCTTGTCGCCGGGCATGAAGTAGCTGCAGGTCGAACGGCCAAGCCCGGTGGAGACCAGGGTTGGCTTGCTGCCATCGAGGGGTTGGCGATAAATCTGATCGCATGCA
>JAHEAK010000697.1 GCA_024642805.1 Kofleriaceae bacterium
CGGCCGGAACCGCGGGCTCGCCGGCTCCGCCGCCCTCTTGCGCCAGGGCGGGCCGAGCCACGGCCAACCCGCCAGCCAAGGTGGCGATTGCCAATGAGAAACGGAGACTTGAGAAGCTCGAGCGATTCAACACGCCGGCAAGCTAAACCGATCCGCGCAGGGGGTCAATCGCCTGCATCGAGGAAGCGAATGACTGTTTCTCGCACCTTGCTGTACTCGCGCGGCAGTTGGATGGGCACATTGGCCAGCTTCGGCGACTCGGAGCCCGGCAGCAGGCCGTCGTGGTATTGCGTCTTGAATTCACTGAATTTCAGGCCGCTGGCGGTTGAAATCACCACCGCTCGCTGGTCTTTGCCTATCTCGCCTCGCCGGGCCAGCTTCTCGACGGCCGCCAGGGCCACCCCGGTGTGTGGACAGCAAAAGAAGCCACTGCGATCGGCACGGGCGGCGGCCTCGGCTAGCTCCGACTCGCTGGCCTCCTCGACCACGCCCTGGTGTTTGCGCAGACCGCGAATCGCCTTGTCTCGGCTGACCGGGTTGCCAATGCGAATCGCGGATGCCGCGGTGTCACCCGCAGTGATGGCCTCAAAGCTCTCAAAGTTTTTGAGATAGCTGCGGTAGAGGGGGTTGGCCTGCTGTGCTTGGGCCAGGCACAGCCGTGGCAACTTGTCGATGAGTCCGAGCTCGCTGAGCATGGCAAAGCCCGCCGAGAGCGCGCTGACGTTGCCGAGGTTGCCACCCGGAATCACGATCCAGTCGGGCACCTGGTAGCCGAACTGCTCGACGATCTCGATGGCCACCGTCTTTTGCCCTTCCAGGCGCAAGGAGTTCATCGAGTTGGCCAGGTAGACGCCATCGCGCTCGGCCAGCTCGGCGACCAGTTGCATGCAGCCATCGAAGTCGGTGTCGACCGCCAGCACCAGCGCGCCGTTGGCAAGGGGCTGGACTAGCTGGGCGGTGGTGATCTTTCCGCGCGGCAAGATGACCGCCGAGCGCAGACCAGCCGCGGCCGCGTAGGCAGAAAGCGCGGCTGAGGTATCACCAGTGGAGGCGCAGGCAATCGCGGGAATCTTGCTGCCATCGGCGACCAGCTGTTTGACGGTTGAGACCAGCACGGTCATACCCAGATCTTTGAAGGAGCCGGTGTGCGAGAGCCCGCACTGCTTAATCCACAGATCCTCGACACCGATCTCCTGCCCGTAGCGCCCGGCGTGGAGAAGAGGTGTCGCTCCCTCGGCCAGGGATACGACGTTCTCGTCGCGAACGTGCGGGGCCACCCACTCGCGCTTGCGCCAAACGCCGGAGTTGTAGGGCGAGCGCATCTGGCCGGCGCGCTCGGCAAAAAGACGCTTCCAGGCCGAGCCATCGAGACCCGAGAGGGCCTTCATGTCGTGCTCGACTTCGAGAAGATCACCGCAGCTCGGGCAGCGATAGAGTACGTCGGAAAGCGCGAAGCGAGGCGTGCAGCCGGCTATGCACCGGAACTGCGCCGAATATGTCTTGGTCATGGCCTTAGCCTTTTTGCGGTTTGGCTTTGAGCACGACGCGATCGCCTTTGACGACCACATCGAAGCTCACGCCCTTTGCTTGATGCTGTTCTAGAATCTTAGGCGTCTGTTTGTTGAGACTGGTCATCAGCTTGTCGTAGCTGAGCCCAGAAGTGTTCTCGCCGACCAGCTCGCGCGCCTTCTTGTAGCGCTTGTAGAGCGCCTGGCCCTCTGCTTCCGACATGCCCGGCGGTGGCTTGACGGCTGATGGCACGGGAGGCGCCGGCGCTGCCGGGCGCGGCACGGGGCTGCGCGGCGCGGGCGCTCGTGCGGGGGCCGGCGCGGCTACCGTTGCCGTTGCCGGGGCCGTTGCCGGGGCCGGCCGCCGAGGTGCGTCTTCGATGGTGTCTTCCCCAAAACCGCCCATGTGGAAGTCGCCCTCGCCCTCTGGCATGCCGCTGGCTTTGGGCTCGTCGGCAACCATGCTCGAAAAGATCGAGTCGAGATCAAAATCATCCAGGAGGTCGGAGGCGTCGAGTTGGTGCACGTTGCCAGGCTTGTTCTCGCGCACCTTGCCGCTCTCGCGCAGGCCTTGCTCGCGCTCTTCGAGGACGCGGGCGCGATCGTTCATCTTTTCCTGGTCGCGCAGGATGCGCTCACGCATGGCCTTGGGCATCTTGGCCAGGAGTTCCTCTGGCACTTCTTTGCCGCTGCGAAGCGCCTCGCGACCAACTCGAGCGACGTCGCGCACGTAGGTGCCCGCCTCCATCTGCTTGAGGGTCCGGCTCCAATAGGTATTGTAAGCCGCGAACTTCTGACTGAGGGTGGTGAACCGAAAGCGAACGCCCGTGTTGCGAATGTTGGCCTGGGTCAGCTCGCGGATGCGCCGCTCGAGCTCGCGGTGCAGCTGGTTGGGAGGCGTGCGTTGAATGCCCAAAAAGTACTGCTCGTACAGAACCTTGAGACGGTCGATCCGCTTGACCAGCTCGTCCAGGAGCTCATTGATGTCCTCCGACTTGAGCGCTTCAGAGCGCTTTTGAGCTCGCGATGCCACGAGTACGCAGGGTAGCAGATTGCGCCCCCTCAGGGCCAACCGTCGATTGACCCACGTGGCGAATTGCAAGATGTGCTACACCGCGCTGCGCCAGCTTGCTGGCAATTACGAACGCTTCGAAGATGTCGGTTATCTATTTCTTGGTCCTGGTCGGCGTGCTTGTGGTCATTCACGAGTTCGGGCATTTTTTCGCCGCCAAGCTGCTCGGTTTCAAAGTCATTCGCTTTTCGATTGGCTTTGGCCAACCCCTCTTGCGCGTGCGCGGGCCCGAGACCGAGTACCAGCTGGCCTTGTTTCCTCTGGGCGGCTACGTCCGCATCCTTGGCGAGGATCCCGATGACGAGATACCCGAAGAGTTAGCCTCGCGGGCCTTTGCAGCCAAACCCTTGTGGCAGCGCTTGGTGGTGGTCTTCGCCGGCCCCTTCGCCAACTTTTGTCTGCCTATCGTCATCTACTTCTTCACCTTCGTCGGTGACACGGAACTGCCCGCCGCCGTCGTCGGAGATGTGTTGCGTGACACTCCTGCCGACCGAGCTGGCATCGAGCCAGGCGATCAGATCCTTTCCATTGGCGGCGACGACACCGGCTACTGGCAAGACGTCGAGCACAGCGTTCACGACAACATC
>JAHEAK010000698.1 GCA_024642805.1 Kofleriaceae bacterium
CACGACAGCCGCCGCGCTGCGACCACCAACTGTAGTGCTCGCCTTCCGGTTGAAACTGCCGAAAGGTATCCACCCAACCAGCCGCCACCCAGCGGTCCATCTCCTCGCGCTCTTCCGGCAAGAAACCGCTGGTCTTGAGGTTGCCCTTGGGCCTGGCCAAGTCGATCTCGCGATGTGCGGTGTTGAAGTCGCCCATGACCAGCACGTGATTGCCACTGGAACGCTCTTGCTCAAGCCGCTCGAGCAAGCGCTGATAGAACTCGATCTTGTAGGGCACCCGACTGTTGTCCCGGTCTTTGCCATTGCCGTTGGGAAAGTAGGCGTTGGCGATCACGAGCTTACCGAAGCGCAGGAGGTGCACACGTCCCTCACTATCGAACTTGTCGATGCCGAGCCCCTCGACGACCTCATCTGGCTGGCTGCGGCTGTAGCAAGCCACGCCGCTGTAGCCTTTGCGCTCGGCCCACACCATGTGCTGCTGCCACGCTCGCGGATTGCGCAATCGAAGCGGCAGCTGCTCGGGGTGCGCGCGCACTTCCTGAATCGCGGCGACGAAGGCACCGCTCCGATCGAGCCAGCGGCGAAAGCCCTGCTTTTCGCAGGCGCGAATTCCGTTGACGTTCCAGGACAGAATTCGCAGGGTGTGTGGCTCGGGCTCTACCTCACTCATGAGGAGCGCAGCCTACCAAACCGAGACCAGCTGCAAGCCGCGATTTTCGAGATCCGGCACTAGCATGACCTGTGAGCGCTTGTGGCGGTAGAAGGCCTCTTCGCTGTCGATCAGGCGCGACTCTTGATAGGCGTAAAAACCAATCGCGAAGGCGGTGCCGACAGCGGCTCCGGTGGCAACGTCGCTGAGGTTGTGTCGATGATCGTGAACTCGCGAATAGGGCACGCCGACGTAGGCCGCGCCAAGGGCACCATAGGTGAGTAAACGCATGGCCGGAGCCGCCGGCCCGCGCCAGCGTGGCATCAGGTGCTCGTGCACATAGATGCCCAGGTAGACGGTCGACACCGAGGTGATCGACGCGTGCCCGGAAAAAAACGAGCGCCGCTGATCCTCGCTGGTATCGCCCTCGACAAAGGTGGGCCGATGGCGACCGATGACATTCTTGGTGACTTCGGTGAGGGCGATGGTCGTGGCCAGCGCCTCCATGTAGCCCTTGAAGTGGTGCCAACGGCCGGTTCCTGGCACCAGGGCAATCATCGCAGCGCCCGCTCCAGCGCCCAGGGCCAGTGCGTACTCGGGAACGGTATCGGCATGCACCGTGGCGCCACCTTCACTCTCCGAAAAGAGCCGAGGCCTCGCAGGTGGCGACACGAAGAGGCGAAAGCCAAGAGCGATGGCGCTGCTGCCGTAGACAAAGGGCAGTGCGCCGCCATCCCATAGGTAGTCGGCATCGACCTTTACCTTGAAGCTTGCCGGAGGAGCCTCTTGTGGATCCGCTGGCGTCTCAAGCGCGGGCTCCGCTGTGCCCTCATCAGCCGAGGAGTCCTCGATCGGTTCGTCAATGGGATCGGTTGGCGGCGGGTCGATGGGAGTGCTCGGCGGATCGTCGAGCGGATCCTGTGCTGGATCACTTGGACTACTCGGCTCGCTCGGCGCCTCTTGGGCGAGCGCCACCTGCGTGAAACCGAGACAGCAGCACAGGACCAGGCTAAGCAGCTTCATGATGCTGCCATCTTACCCCTCTCTCACCACATCTCGCGAAGCCGCCCGGCCACATCGATGCCACCAGGTGCATCTAGCGCCGGTCCGTCGTCTGTGATCGAGCGGCCCATGCTCGTGCGCTCGAAGAAGCGATGCGTGCTGGCTGGCAAGAAGCGACTGAGTGGAGAAAAGAGATGCTTGTCGCCGTGGCGGTGTTGTGTGCGCACGAAGAAGCGCAAGGGATGCACCAGATGAAGCTGGGTCTTGGCACGTGTCATCGCCACGTAGAGCAAGCGCCGCTCTTCCTCGATCTGGGCCACGTCCCCGGTGGCCATATCCGAGGGCACGCAGCCATCGGCGCAGTTGAGCAAGTAGACGACGTCCCACTCCTGGCCCTTGGCGCTGTGAATGGTCGACAAGATCAAATAGTCCTCGTCGAGGAGGGGCGGCCCGGCTTGATCGCCGCAGGCATTGGGCGGATCCAGGGTGAGCTCGGTGAGAAAGCGCTCGCGGCTGAGGTAGTCGCCAGCGATTTGCTCGAGCTGCTCGAGATCGCCAGCGCGCACGTGAGCCGCGTCGTAGTTGTTCTCGAGAATCGGCTGGTACCAGCTGAGCACGGCCGCAATCTGCCCTGCCCATGGCGTCTGCGGCGCGCTTAGCTCGCACAGCATCTTGATGAGCGCGGGCCAGGCCTCGAGGGCCGCTGGCGGTGGCACGAAGGTTATCAGCGAATCGAAGACGGACTCGCCCTGCGCGTGCTTGTCCATGTGTTCGAGCGCTCGCTTGGCGATGGCAGGCCCGACGCCATCGAGAAGTTGCAAGACGCGATAGGCCGCGATGCTGTCCTTGGGATTCTCGGCCCAGCGCAAGATGCAGATGGTGTCCTTGACGTGCGCGGCCTCGAGAAACTTGAGCCCTCCGAACTTTACGTAGGGAATGTTGCGCCGACTGAGTTCGATCTCCAGGGCGTCGCTGTGGTGCGCGGTGCGAAAGAGCACGGCCTGTTGCTTGAGATCGATATTGGCCTCGCGGTTCTGCAAGATCTTCTCGACCACGTAGTCGACTTGCATGTTCTCGTCATCGGCGGTGACCAGGATGGGCCGCTGCTGGGAGGCCTTGCTCGAAAAGAGCTTCTTGGCGAAGCGCTCGGGAGCCAGCTCGATGACCGCATTGGCGGCCGCCAAAATGGTTTGCGTGGATCGGTAGTTCTCCTCCAGCGTAATGACCTCGGCGGCGCGCTCGAAGCGCTTGGGGAAATCGAGAATGTTGCGAACCGTGGCCGCGCGAAAGGAGTAGATGCTCTGGGCGTCGTCGCCGACCGCGGTGACACCCTGCCCGCTCGGCTTCATGGCCGTCAAGATCTCGGCTTGCAGCGCGTTGGTGTCCTGATACTCGTCGACCAGAACGTGATCGAAGCGCTCGCCGACCTGCGCAGCCAGCTTGGGCTCCTGCATCAGGTGATACCAGTAGAGTAAGAGATCATCGTAGTCGAGCAGGTTGTGCTTTTGTTTG
>JAHEAK010000094.1 GCA_024642805.1 Kofleriaceae bacterium
AAGAAAAATTTCACATCGCTGCACCCAGATGCCGACGAAAAGGCCAGCGAGACCTTCTCGGAGCAGTGGACGAGCGAGCATCCCTTTCCCTTCGCCAGCGTGGAGGAAGTGGCCAATCACATCGACCGGGTGGTCGCCCTCGTCGGTGTGGATCATGTTGGATTTGGTTCCGATTTCGATGGCGTCGGCGATTCCCTGCCTCTGGGCCTCAAAGACGTCTCCGACTACCCGGCGCTTATCGAGGTGCTGCTGCGCCGAGGCTATACCGACGCGGAAGTGGCAAAGATCGCCTCGGGCAATCTGTTCCGCGTGTGGCTAGCACAGGCCAATTCTCGATAAAGTCGGACCATGGATTCTCAGCGCTCGCTCACCTCCGTGGAAGGAAATCGCCAGAGCCTCGACGGTGGCGCGATGTTTGGAAACGCGCCCAAGGCCCTGTGGTCGCGCTGGCTGGAGTGTGACGAGCTCAATCGTATTTCCTTTGCCTGTCGCGCGCTGCTAGTCCGAGACAAGGGCCGCAACATCCTCTTTGAGACCGGCGTTGGCTGCTTCTTTTCCCCCAAGATGCGCGAGCGCTTTGCCGTCGTGGAAGACGAGCACGTACTGCTGCGCTCGCTCAGCGAGCTCGGTCTCGCGCCAGCCGACATCGACATCATTGTGCTGAGCCATTTGCACTTCGATCACGCCGGCGGCTTGTTGACCGCCTATCGCGAGGGCGAGGCACCAGCGCTGGTCTTTCCGAAGGCACAATTTCTGGTTGGCTCGGAGGCCTGGGAGCGCTCTGTGCACCCGCATGTTCGCGATCGCGCTTCCTTCATTCCCGAGCTCGGCAAGCTCCTCGAAGACAGCGGCCGCCTTCAGCTCGTTGAAGGCGACACCCACCCGCTCTTGGGCGAGGGCTTTCGCTTTCACATTAGCTCCGGCCACACCCCAGGCATGATGCTCAGCGAAATCGATATGCCAGACGGTCCAGTGCTCTTTGCCGCCGACCTGATCCCAGGCCGACCCTGGGTGCACGTGCCTATGAGCATGGGCTACGATCGCTTCCCCGAGCAGCTCATCGACGAAAAGCAAGAGCTGCTCAGCTCGCTCGTGTCCCGAGGTGGTCGCCTGTTCTTCACCCATGACAGCACATGCGCGCTTGCGGCGGTCGGGCAGGATGCCAGCGGTCGCTTCCAGGCCTCCCATCCCATGAGTGAGCTACGGGACTTGCGCGCGTAGGTCGGTATGAGGGGCGAACGAGGGCAGCCGAGCTGGCTCAACTACGAGCACCTGGCCGACGCGATTCCAGGCGGCGTGCTTGCGTTCGACAACGAGGGCCGAACGATCTACGCCACCGATCGCGCTGCCAGTCTCTTCGGTACCGAGCCTAGTGAGCTCATTGGTCGCAGCCTCGAGCAGCTCACGACCAGCGAATGGGCCGATGTCGCGCGCATGCACATGCGCCAGGTCGCCAAGGGCGAGCGCGCCACCTTCGACTTCTTCTTCCTGAGCGCCGCTGGCACGGAGACCTGGGCACGTGTGTCGATGGCGCCAGCCTTTGAAGACGGAGCCGTCGTCGGTGTGGTCGCCGTTCTTTTTGACATCAGCGGTGAACGACTTGTCGAGGTCAAGCTCCGTGAAGCGGAGCTGCGACTTCGCGAGGCCGCCGCCCACATGCCGGGCGTCATCTACGAGGTTCGGGTGGTCTCTGACGGCCGCTTGCTCATCGAATACGTCAGTGAAGCGGTGAAGGACTATCTCGGCATTGATGCCGACACATTGATCCTCAGCCATCAGGACGCGGTGCCCTACCTGCATCCCGATGACCTCGAGTTGGTTCGCAGCAAGGTGGCCGAGGCCACCCAGACTCTGCAGCCCATGGCCCTCGAGTTTCGCCTCGTCGGTCCCAAGCAGATCCATCACCTCTACGCAGCCTCTTCGGTGGCACTCTCCGAGGATGGAAGTGTTCTGATCTCGGGAGTCGCGATCGACATTGGCGATCTAAAGCGCACGGAAACCATGTTGCGAGCCAGCCAGGCGCAGCTCAACGCGGTCTTCGACAACTTCCCCTTCGAGTGTTGGACTCTCGATTTGCAAGGCTGCTACGTCCTGCAAAATCCGGCCAGCCGAGCCCGTTGGGGCATGCAAGCGGGCAAGACGATTTCTGCCTTGAGCCTGCCCAGAGAGGTGCTCGAAGACTGGCAAGCCGATATCGACAAGGCCATCGCCGGCGAGATTGCCAGACGAGACCTGGTCATCCACATGGAGGGCAGGCGCAATCACTTCGCCCGCTCCCTCGTGCCTATTCGCGATGGCGAGGTCTTACTTGGCGTCCTTGGCGTCACCGTCGACACCACCGAACAGCGGCGCCTGGAAGAGCAGTTGGCGCACTCGCAGCGTCTCGATGCCATCGGCCGCCTGGCTGGTGGTATCGCCCACGACTTCAACAACGTGCTCACCGCCATCATGAGTTGTGTGCGTCTGCTCGAGCGCCGACTCGACGGTCCACCAAGGCGCGAGTTGCAGATCATTCGTGACGGCGCCCAGCGGGCCGCCGAGCTGACACGCCAACTCCTGGCTTTCGCGAGGCAAGAGATGGTCGAGCCACGCCACGCCATGGTCGATGAGATCGTTCTCAAGAGCGATCGCCTGTTGCGCCGACTGATTGGCGAGGACATCGAGTTGGTCACGCTAGCCAACACCGAAGGCTGGGAAGTGGTCGTCGATCCGGTGCGGCTCGAGCAGGCCATTATCAATCTGGTGGTCAACTCGCGGGATGCCATGCCTCGGGGTGGTCGCATTACGGTGCGCAGCCGCTGCGTCGACCAGAAGCAGTCGATAGCTAGTGTCGATGGTGCCATCCCCGTCGGCGAGTACGCGGTCATCACCGTCGAGGATTCGGGACACGGCATGACCAGCGAGGCCATGTCGCGCGCCTTCGAGCCCTTCTTTACCACTCGGCATGAGTCGGGAGGCACAGGCCTTGGTCTGAGCTCCGTCTATGGCTTCGTTCATCAGGCGCAGGGCTACGTGACCCTCGATAGTGGCGTCGACGAGGGCACGACGATCGGCCTGTACCTGCCACGGGCATTTCGCGATGAGACAGAGACCGAGCAGGAGGCGACGGAGTTTCCGGCCAGCCCCGGCGGAACCGAGACCATCTTGCTGGTCGAAGACGAACCCCTGGTCATGTCAGTGGCCTGCCAGAGCTTGCGCATGAGCGGCTACACCGTGTTGCAGGCGCGCAGTCCAAAGATAGCGATGGAGGTATCGCGAGCGCACGAGGGACACATCGATCTCTTGCTCACTGACGTCATCATGCCCGAAGGCGGCGGCACCGAGCTGGCCGAGACCATACGCGCAGAGCGCCCAAGCATCGCCGTGCTCTTCATGTCGGGCTATGCCAGCGAGCGATTGAGCATCGAGGAGGGCAAGGTCTTCTTCCTGCCCAAGCCATTCACCCCCGAGCGCCTGGATTTTCAAGTTCGAGAAGTCCTCGACTCGACGCTACCCAAAGACTAGCGCTCTGGGCGCTAGGGGCAGGACCAACCAAGCTGACAGGCTTGGTCGTGAAATACCTTGGCCGTCTTGGCATCGGCAGCGCCACCCAGGCCTTGCTCATAGAGCAGCGAGAGTTGCGCACAACTGCGCGCATACTGCTGCGAGCAGTGGACGCGGTGATAGTTGCGAGCGTTTGCGAATAGTTCTGATGTTCCGCTCTGCCCGCGCTCCACGGCCAGTCGTGCCTTGGACTCGCAACCAATGCCCGAGCCACCGCGACAGGCGCGATCAAAGAGCTCGCTGGCCTTCTGAGGGTCTTGCTCGAGGACCAGCTGCCCCCAGTTGGCGCAGCTGTTGGAGTGATTGAGCTTGCAGGCGCGCTCGCAGGCGGCCAGCTCGCGTGGACCCTCCCGAGGCTCGCACAGCGCCGCGTTGGCGACCATGGCCTTTGCGTTGTTGTGGCCGCGCTCATCAGCTGCCGAGAGCTGCGATGGCTTGCTCGGGCTGTGCTTGCCGCCCTCTGCTTGCTCGTTGTTCTTGCATGCCAGGAGCGCGCTGATGGAGCTTGCGATCGCCAGCACTCTCAGCGCTCGCGTGGCGCGCTCTGGCATCACAAATTGCTCGGAGCCTTGGTCGCCCCTGGCGCCTTGCCGTCGGTGGCGACCGGGCCAGTGGGTTGCGGAGCGCTTGGCTCGCCCTGCGCGACGGGTGTACCGCTCTCGGGTTGTTCTGTAGCCGGCGTGTCTTCGGAGAGGCCGGCCTCGACGCCTCGCTTGACTCGATCAACCAGAGGTTCGCTCGACTCCTTGACGCCTTCGACCAACTCCTGCGCGGCATCGCTAGCCCAGATGTTGCGGATGTGCCCAAAGAGGGTCCGCTGACCGAGCGGCACCGTAAAGCCAACCACCAGGAAGACCCCTAGCATGGCCATGGATATGAGGCTGCGTATCATGCCCATGGCGAACGATAGCTCGCGCACCCCAGGCGCGCCACTTTGCGGCGCTAGCGGAGCTCGAACTCCTTGCACAGCGAAATCTCGCCAGCTGGCTCGCTGCCATCCTCGCCTGTTAGCGGCCAGCGCGCCTGCTCCTCCATGGGCCATTCGTGCGCGCAGCTGTGCCGGGCCGCGTTATAGAAGAAGCAGTCTTGGCAGGCGGAGCGCAGCTGGAATCGCAGGATTTCGCTGCGATCTTGGTCACGGAGAGGGAAGCGCATCAGGCATCGACTATGGCAGGCTTGCCAGGTGATTGTCATTGCCGAAGAGGTTCAGGACGCGCTGGCTGAGGGCCGCGCGGTGGTAGCCCTCGAGTCCACGATCATTGCCCACGGGCTGCCCTTTCCTGACAACTTGCGACTGGCAAATGAGCTCGAAGCCCAGGTGCGCGCCAGCGGCGCTGTTCCCGCCACCATTGCCATCTTGCAAGGACAGGCTCGTGTCGGCCTCGACCAGCGAGCCCTCGAACGGTTGGTGGATCCCCAGATACGCATCGCCAAGGCGGGGGCCTCGGATGTGCCCGTGGTGCTGGCCAAAGGACTGGATGCGGCCACCACCGTCAGCGCGACCTCCGAATTGGCAGCGATGGCCGGCGTGCGGGTCTTTGCTACCGGCGGCATCGGCGGTGTGCATCGCGGTGAGAGTTGGGACGTCAGCGCGGACCTGCTCTCCCTTGCCAAGGTGCCGCTCGCGGTGGTGTGCGCCGGTCCAAAGGCCATCCTCGACTTGCCGCGCACCGCCGAGGCGCTGGAGAGTCTGTCGGTGCTCGTGCTCGGCTACGGCACCAGTGAGCTGCCTGCCTTCTACTCTCGCGAGTCGGGCATCATGCTCGAGCATCGCGTCGACGACGCCGAGCAGGCCGCGGCCTGCCTGCGTGCGCGCTGGGGTCTGATGAAGCAGGGCGGGGTGCTGGTGGTCAATCCCGTGCCAGAGGCGCTCGCCCTGCCGCGCAGCAAGGTCGACCACTGGATCGAGCAAGCGCTGCAGGCCGCCGACGAGCAGCAAATCAGCGGAAAAGCTCTCACGCCCTTCCTCTTGCAGTTCATGGCGCAGGTTAGCGGAGGCAGCGCCGTGGCCACCAACTGCGCTCTGGCCATGCACAACGCGAAAGTGGCGGCCGAAATCGCCAAGGCCTACGCGAGTGCCCTGGATGATTGAATTTTGCAGCTGCACACACGTCTTGACTTCGCCGTGCGAAGGCAGCCAAATGCGGGGAGATGACGGGCATGCGTAGAATCAGAATTTGTAGTGCGGTGGCCGTTCTGTGCCTGTGGGGCCTTGCCAGGGCCGCTATGGCGGAAACCATCGAGGCTGAACATGCCGAGCTGGTCGCAACGCTCAGCCCCGATGAGGGCTTCATCGACGATCCCTTTGCCTTCGACCACGCCGGCTCGCGCCTTCTGTACGTCAACAGTGACACCGGCACCTCCGCCACCGTGGTGGTCGTCGACGCCCTGCAGCGCACCGAGCTTATGCGCGTGAGTCTGAAGGCCTTCACCTTGCGTCCCAGCAAGGTCGAGTTTGCCCTCGACGGCGAGCACTTTGTGGTGTGGACCGAGGACAGCAAGACCGGTCGCAAGCGCGTGGCCCTCATCGACAAGAAGGGCAAAGTGATTCGCAAATTCGGTCCCGCCCTGGACATCGTTCGCAGCAACTATGAAGGCAACGACGCTCTGGTGGTCCACGACGTCGGTGCCATCAAATCGCGCAAGAAGGCCAGTGCAGGCGAAGAGCCCGTGGTCGTGCGCCACAGCGTGGCCGTGTACTCGCTCGCCAACGGCAAGCTCATCGGCAAGAAGAGCAACCTGGATCTGGATGCTACCGATCGCAGCCCCGAGCTCGACTTCACGCTCAAGTATTGGATCGAGGACTTCACGATCGCTGTCGGTATCAAGGGCGGTGCCTGGGATGCCAAAGAAGATCAGCGAAGCCCCGATTTCGAAGGTTGGTACGTCATGCCGACACAGACCTTCGCCAAGCGCCTGCCCATCAAGGACCTGGTCGCGCACCGCGAGCACATGGCGCGAATGGTCAAATTTGCCAAGCGCAGCCGCGATATCGTCGTGCGTCACAACTTGAGCGGTGTCGACTTCATCGAAGACGGCGCCTTCACGTCGATCTCGCTGGCTGAGCCCTTTCATCACTACGATGCGCAATCGCTGGTCACCCAGGCATCGAGTGAAGGAAATCTCTTCTTCACGCTCACCATCGATCCCGTGCATCCCGATGCAGCGGCCGCTCGGCGCGCCGTCACGCCTTGGATGGATCTCTACGAATACAATCCCGCCACCAAGAAGGCGGTGCGCAGGGCTCGGCTCTTGCCACCCAAGGGCCGCAAGCACACCTGGCGTGCCACCACCAACAACTGGGCGATCATGCCGAGGCACATCGGATTCGATCGCGGTGGCACCAAGCTCTTGCTCTATCAGCTCGATGCCAAGCGCTAGTCGCCGCTCATCTCTCGAAGAGGCCGCACGCCATCGTGCGTGAGCGCAGCCATGGTTCCTGCCCATCACACAAGCTTGCTCATCGCCAACGGGCGTCGGGCCAAAGAGTGGCGCATGGGCCTGGCTCGTCAGGGCTTGCGCGTGCAACAGATCGCGACCTCTGGTAGTGACGCTGCCAAGGGCGACTTCTATCTGGTCGTTCCCGAGGCGGAGCGATTCGCCGGGCAGCGCTACGTCTCCGACGTGCTCGCCGGAAGCGTGCAATTGCCGCGCAGCGCGCCGGTCTCCGGGCCCCTTTTGTGGGGAGCCTGGCTGATCGTGCTCGCCCTCCTGGGCCTGCTGGTCTCCGCTCTCTTCAGCTGAGGAGCGGGCGAGCCAGGGCAGCACCACCCCGAAAACAGAGCACTTTACAAAGTATTAGCGCTTCCAAAGCGTGTGTGCGTTTGTACTCTTCGTACCTCGGCCAGGACCATTTTATGAACAAGCTACACGCTCTACTGCCCCTCCTCTTGCTCACGCTCTTTGCAACCACACAAAGCTGCGGTGGTAAGCCAAAGCCCAACCAGGTCAAGACTCTCGGAGCGACGACCGACACGCAAGGCGACAAGATCCTGCTCAAGCTCGATGGTGCCGAAGACGGTCTCACGATCTTGCTCAGCGAGGGCGGCTCTGGAAATGCCAAGGTCGATCGCAATCGAATTGCCGCCGCTGAGGTGCTCGCTGATCCACGCGCCCAACAGTTGCTGGCTCGTTTGCCCGCTCTCTTCGCTCCCAAGGCCGACAAGAGCGACTTCGTCATTCGCGAGCGATCGCTGCCGGTGCCGCGCACCGGCAAGACCGTGCTGCAGACCTTTCCGGCTGCGCCGAGCTCGGCCGTGGCGCCGAGTGCTGGCGGTAGCCTGGAGGTGACCCGCTTTGCTCCCGAAGGCAAGGTTCCTCTGGCTCCACACGTCTCGGTCAGCTTCTCGCTGCCCATGGTGGCCATCACCTCCCACGAAGACTCGATCAAGAACCTGCCGGTGAGCATCACACCGCAACCGGCTGGCCAGTTTCGATGGATTGGCACCAAGACCCTGCTCTTCGATCCTGAGGTGCGCATGCCAATGGCAACTCGCTACCAGGTGCAGGTCGCCAAAGGCATCAAGTCGACCGGCGGCCAGGTGCTGGCCAAGGACGCGAGCTTCAGCTTCGAGACGCCCGCGTTGACCATGCAGCAGAGCTACCCGGTCAACGGACCGCAGGTGCTCCGACCGCTGCTCTTCATCGCCTTTGATCAGGCGATCGACGCCGATGCCGTGCTGGCTTCGATCGAGCTCGTCGCCAAAGCTAAGAAGTATTCTTTGCGCCAGGCCACCGAAGAGGAAATCAGCGCCGACAAAGCGGTATTCGGCATGGTTGAAGCCGAGCGCAAGCGCGAGATTGCCCAGCGCTGGTTGGCCTTCGTGCCAACAACGGACCTTCCCAAGGACAGCAACGTCACGGTCACCGTCGCCAAAGGGGCGCCATCGGCGGAGGGCCCGCTTTTGACCACCAGCGAGCAGAGCTTTAGCTTTCGCACCTTCGGACCGCTGCGCATTGACGAGAGCTCGTGCGCCTGGGGACGGCAGTGTCCTCCCGGCTCGCCCTTCCGCTTCATCATGAGCAACCCTCTCGATGAGGACGCCTTCTCCGAGGACAGCCTCACCGTCGATCCGGAGCTTACCGACATGAAGACGCAGCTGAGCGATCGCTACCTGACGGTGCAGGGGCAGAGCATCGGGCGCACCACCTATGCCATCACGCTGCCAGCCGGGTTGAAGGACGTCTTTGGTCAAACCCTCGGCAAGGACGAGACGCGCAGCTTTCGAGTCGGGGACGCGCAGCCGCAGCTCTTTGGGCCCTCCGGTCTCACCATCGCGGATCCCGCCGCTCGCACGCCGAGCGTCGAAGTACACAGCATCAACATCCGATCGCTCAACGTGCAGATCTACAAGGTCAAGCCGAGCGACTGGGAGGTGTATCGCCGCTACATGCAGGGGAATCCTCGTCGCCCCGAGCCCGCCCCTGGTACCAAGGTCTTCGACGAGAAGATCAAAGTCAGTGGCGATGCAGATCGCATGCTCGACACGATCATCGATTTGACCCCGGCTCTGAGCAGCACCGGTAAGGGACACGCCGTCGTGGTCGTCGAGCCTACCAGCTGGCCCAATCAGTACCGTCCACGTCTGCAGAGCTGGGTGCAAGTCACCGACATCGGCATTGATGCCTTCACCGACGCCAGCGACCTCATCGCTTGGACCACGCAGTTACGGGATGGCAAGCCCATGGCGGATGTCAAGGTCTCTATCACTCACACCACGCGCAACGCGACGAGCGACGGCAAGGGACTGGCAACGATGCCTCTGGATTGGAAAAACACCAAGAAGGGACAGCACCAGCTGGTACTCGCCCAGAAGGGTGACGACGTCGCTTTCTTGCCCCGCGACTCGTATTTCTGGTCCGACTATTCTTCCTTTGAGGGCAGCACGCCTTCCGATCTGCTCAGCTGGTTCATCTTCGATGATCGCGGCATGTACAAGCCCGGTGAGAGCGTGCGCGTCTCTGGTTGGATGCGCAGCTATCAGGACCGCAAGGACGGCGACATCGTCGGCCTCAACGGCCTGCAGAAGCTCACATTCAAGGTCTTCGGGTCTCGAGGCAACCAGATCGCGGACGGCAGCGCCAAGGTCACTGCCACCGGTGGTTTCGAGTTGAATTTCGAGCTGCCTCCTACGGCCAACCTCGGTTACGCGCGCGTGGAGCTCGAAGCCGAGGGCGCCGACCTGCCTGCGAATACGCGCATGAGTCACGGATTTCAGATCCAGGAGTTCCGCCGACCTGAGTTCGAGGTCTCCGCCGAGGCAAGCCAGGGCCCACACATCGTCGGCAAAGGCGCCGACGTCACTCTTTCCGCCAAGTACTATGCGGGCGGGCCGCTGGCCGGCGCGGATGTGAGCTGGGACTTGCAATCCTCGCCAACCAACTTCACGCCGCCCAACCAGGATGAGTACGTGTTTGGCAGCTGGGTGCCATGGTGGGGCTGGCGCAGCTACGGGCCTTCCTACGGCTTCGGCAACAGCGCCTACAAGTCACAGAGCTTTCAGGGCAAGACGGATGCTGGCGGCACGCACGTCTTGCACATGGATTTTGTCTCGGTAAAACCCCCACGGCCGATGACTGTCACCGCCAACGGCACCGTCGTGGATGTCAATCGCCAGGCATGGGCGACCAGCACCTCGCTGCTCGTGCACCCATCGGATCTCTACGTGGGCCTCAAGCGCGACCGCTACTTCGTCAACCAGGGCGATCCGATCAAACTCCAGGGCGTCGTGGTCGATCAAGAAGGCAAGACCATCAGCGAGCGCGCGGCGAGCATTCGCGCGGTTCGCCTGGACTGGGAATACAAGAAGGGCGAATACAAGGAGATCGAAAAGGACGAGCAGCTCTGTTCCATCACCTCTTCCGCCAAGCCTTTTGCATGTCAGTTCAAGACTCCACAAGGCGGTACCTACAAGATCGTGGCGACCGTCGTCGATGATCTCGGCCGACCCAACCAAACCGAGCTGACCACCTGGGTCTCCGGTGGCAAGCAACCTCCCCAGCGCAACGTCGAGCAAGAAGAGGTCACTCTCATCCCCGACAAGGAGCAATACGCGGGTGGAGACACCGCCAAGATCATGGTGCAGTCACCTTTCTATCCCGCCGACGGTGTTCTCACCATTCGGCGCTCAGGGCTGGTCAGCACCCGCGCTTTCCACATGAAGGAAGCGACGACGACCTTGCAAGTGGCGATCAAGGAAGGGCACGTGCCCAACTTGTACGTCCAAGTCGATCTGGTTGGCTCCGCGCCTCGCGTCGACGACAAAGGCGAGGAGCAACCAAACTTGCCCAGAAGGCCCGGCTACGCGGTTGGGCGCTTGCGACTGAGCGTACCGCCAACGCAGCGAACGCTGGCGGTCACGGTCCGTCCCAACCAGGACAAGCTGGCTCCCGGTGACAAGGCACAGCTAGCCATCGAGGTCGTCGACGCCAAAGGCAAAGCAGCGGCCGGCGCCCAGGTCACGGCTATCGTCGTCGATGAAGCGGTGCTGGCACTGAGCGGCTATCAGACGCCCGATCCCATTGCAGCCTTCTACGGTGATCGCGCGGCCGGTGTTACCGATTACCACCAGCGCCAGTGGCTCACCCTTGCTCGACCCGACGACGCCAGCCTGGGTGTCGCCGACAGCATGACGACGACCTCGGCTCCCGGTGATGGACGTGCCTTTGCCGCTGGCCTCAGTCCTGCTGCCGAGGCTGCGCCCGCGCCGCCGATGAAGATGGCCGAGAAGAGCAAGAGCGCCGAGAGACGCAGTCGCGGAGCAAACCAGGAGGTCGCCGCGGCCAATACCCCTATCGCCGTGCGCAAGAACTTCGATGCCCTTGCAGCCTTCGCGCCGCTGGTGACGACGGACGCGCAGGGCAAGGCCACGGTCAATTTCAAGGTTCCCGACAACCTGACTCGGTACCGGGTCATGGTGGTGGCCGCGGCCGGCGCCAACAACTTCGGCAAGGGCGAGAGCACGATCACCGCGCGCATGCCATTGATGGTTCGCCCCTCACCGCCCCGCTTTCTCAACTTTGGCGACACCTTCGAGTTGCCCGTCGTTCTGCAAAATCAAACTGACAAGGACATGCAAGTCGAGTTGGCGGTGCGCGCTACCAACGCCTCGCTCACCAAGGGCGCCGGCCGGAAACTCACGGTTCCCGCCAATGACCGCGTAGAAGTGCGCTTCCCTGCAGCCGCCGAGATGGCAGGTGTCGCTCGTTTCCAGGTGGCCGCGCAAAGTGGCAGCTTCGAAGATGCCAACGAGTTCTCGCTGCCCGTGTGGACGCCGGCCACTACCGAGGCCTTTGCCACC
>JAHEAK010000699.1 GCA_024642805.1 Kofleriaceae bacterium
AAACATGGGCAAGGATCCTGTCTTGCGTACCTGTTGCGACTATGGATTGATGGCCAAAGTGCACTTGACCCGCGACGCCGAGGGTTTTCGAGTGGCCGCGATCGAGGCGATTCCCATGTTCGACATGCACCGCATCGCGCACAAGCTCGAGCCAGCGGCGGCCGGCGAGCGCATCGAGGTTCTCAATGTCTTGGCAGAGGCTCTCGATGAACCGTCCACGCACTCGGTGGGTGTTCGCTTCGCAGTTCGCAAAGATGGCACGGGCCTGTACTGCGACAAGCAACGAGCCGCCAAAGGACCGGCCGCGATCGTGGCACTGTGCGCCGACTACAGCGGACCAAGCCCAGCGAGCGAGGCGGTCCGCGCCAGGGTGCGGGCGGCTCCCGACCCCAATCGCCCACGCGCCAAGAAGTCAGGCAAGGGCAAGCGCGCCGGGGCGGCTCGGAAGAAGCGCCGATAACTGTCGGAAATTATATCATCGAATCGCAGGAGAGTCGGTGAGATCACGTTATCTGGACGAATTCTGAATGAGCACGGGCCGGCTGAGTCAAACTTGCCATAGGCCGCCATGTACCTGTTCACGATACTCCTCTCGGCGTTTTTTTTGGGTGTCACGCCCATGGCGCAAGATGCCTCCGCCGCAGGCAGCTACGAGGTCAAGTTCGAGACCGTCGCCGATAACTGCAAGGGGCAGGGTATCGAGCTAGGAAAGTCCACGCTGGCTGTCTCGCAAAACGGCAAGGCGGTCAGCGTCAAGGTGCCAGAGCTGCCGACTCTTTCGGGGCAGACCGGGCGCAAAGGCAAGATTCGCGCGGAGGTAACAGCGGCCACCAAGGCGACTGGTGGCACGGCTCGCTACGGTCTCAACGCACGCATCTCCAACTCGGCAATCCAGGGCGTCTTCGTTGCTGAGTTCTTCAAAGACGACAAGCCGCAGTGCACCCAGAGCTTTAGCCTGGTCGGCCAGAAGACCAAGCGCTAGCTAGCGCGCCTTCTAGGGCACCTGATAGCCGAGGCTCCGAAGCATGCGTCCCAGGGCCAGGAGCGGCAGCCCCATGATGGCGGTGAAGTCATCGCCTTCGATGCGATCGAAGAGGGCGATGCCCGCGCACTCGATCTTGTAGCTCCCACAGCAGTCTAGTGGCGTGTCGAGTGCCAGGTAGCGATCGATTTCATCTGCGTCGAGACCTCGCATGTGCATGCGATGCACGTCGAGACTGCTCTGCACACTCCCATCGGGGCTGCGCACGACCACGGCGGTCAAGAGGCGATGAGTTCGGCCCTGCATCTGAGCCAGCTGATGGCGAGCGTTCTCGATGCTGCCAGGCTTGTGCAAGACCTGGCCCTGCAGCTCGGCGATCTGATCCGATGCAACGATGACGGCCTTTGGAAAGAGCGCCGCTAGCGACTCGGCCTTGGCAACCGCCAGCGCAACGGCGTGCTGCTCGAGGCTCGACTCGATGGCCAGACCGCGCTCGTCAAAGCGGTGTGCATGGGCCTGATAGCTGATGTGCAGGCGATCGAGGAGCTCGCGCCGATAGGGCGACTCGGAGGCCAGTACCAGGGGAGGGCTCGTCATCGGCGCTTTCTCTTCTTCGGGCTTGGCGCGCTCGACCTGGCCTTGCCACGATGCACGGTGCGCTCGGTCTGGCGCTTGCTCGCGCGCGACTGTCCTTGTTCTTTGGTAATAGCTAAGTAGTTATTCAACCTTGCTTGCTCCACCGCACCACGGACCTCGCATCCGGGCTCGGCCTGGTGTCGGCAATTGGCGAAACGGCAGCGCTGCGCCAGCTCGAGGATGTCCTCAAAGGCGTCGTCGAGTCCCCGTTCGTCGGCGCTGATTTGCAATTCCCTCATGCCGGGCGTGTCGATGAGAACGCCACGTTCATCGGGCAGAAGCACCAGCTCGCGACGGGTCGTCGTGTGTCGCCCTTTTCCGTCTTGTTCGCGAATCGCCGCGGTCTCGAAGAGGCTGACGCCGAGCAGTCGATTGGCGAGGGTGGATTTGCCAACGCCAGAGGAGCCGACCAGGGCCAGGGTCTTGCCGGGGCCGAGCAAGGCGCGCAGGGGCTCGATACCCTGCCCAAGCGGCGTCGCCACGGGAAAAACCGGGCAGGTCCCCACCACGCTGCTCAGCTTGTCCACAAAGACCTGGTAGTCCTCACACAGATCGATCTTGGTCAACACGACGACCGGCTCGGCCCCGCTCTGAGCTACCGCGCTCAGGTAGCGTTCCATGCGGCGCAGGTTGAACTCCGCGTTGCATGAGGTGACGACGAGCACGAGATCGATGTTGGCGGCAATGATTTGCACCGCGCCTCGGGGACTGCGCCGCTGAAATGCCGTGCTTCGGCTGAAGAGATGCGCTATGGCGCCGTTTTGATTGAGTGCCACCCAATCGCCGACGGCAGGCCGAGCGCCGCCAGTGTTGGCGCTCTGCAGGAGGTTGCCCGTTAGGTGGGCGTCGATAGCTTCGCTGCCTCCGACCAGTGTAAAGCGATCCTGATGCTCGATAGCGACACGTCGAACATCGAGCTCTTGCTCGTCGAGTTCGTCGAGTTGCGCCTGGAAGTGAGAGTTCCAGCCGAGACGTGCAAGCTCCGTGGACACGCGCCTACTTGTTCGAGCGAGCGCGGATTTGGTTCTGCAAGCGCAGCAAGCTTTGGTGGTAGATGGGTTGCAGACTTGAGTCGCGAATCAGGCGACTGCTCGAGATGTTCCGGTAGTCGGAGCGCAGGTCAGCGGCCGCCGCCTTGCCCTTGTTGTTTTCGAGCTCGCTCAACTGCTTTCCGACCGTGGCGTAGAGGCTGAGGGTCCGCTTGAGTGGGGATTGCGGCTCCTCCACGGGCTCTTTGATTTCGGGCTTGCGAATCTTGTCGCGCCGCTTGATGACGTTGCGGTTCTTGCCCCGATCCTTGTCCTTGTCCTTGTCCTTGTCCTCGGGACTCGTCTCCGTGCCCTTGACCGTGGTTTCCGGCGTGAGCTTTTCGTCCACGAGGGCTGCGACGGTCGTGGCGGCATCTTCCACACTTCCCGCGTCAACAGTGTCCGTGGCATCGTCCTGATGCGCCGCTGCCTGAGCGTCAGGAGTCACTAGCGCCACCGCCGGTTCTTGCGCGGCCTTTTGCTCGCTCGCGCGATTGCCCGTGACGAGCACCAAGG
>JAHEAK010000095.1 GCA_024642805.1 Kofleriaceae bacterium
CGAGAAAGAGAGTTCGCAGCTGACGGCGATCCGCGCCGGCTCGGATCGGGCCGTGTACTACGCGCAGGGCTACGTGGCTGGCAAGAACCGGCTCTGGCAGCTCGAACTCACCCGCCGGGTGGCAAGTGGCACCATGGCGGCGCTCTTCGGCGAAAGCTGCGTGCCCGCCGATCGCTTTCAGCGAAATCTTGCTCTGCTCACGCTTGCCCATCGCGAGCGAGAGCGCGACGCCGGCAGTGAGCAAGCCGCTGACATTGCCGCCTACGTCGAGGGTATCAATCGCGCCCTCGACGAGACCCGCGTCTTGCCCATCGAGCTCTTGCTCCTGCGTCATCGACCCGCGCGCTTCGAGCTAAGCGACATCTACCTCACCGGCCAGCTGAAACACTTCATCAACTCGACCTGGAAGTTCGAGATGCTGCAGACCCTGATGGCAGGCGTGCTCGGGCCGAGTCGCTTTGCCGATCTCTTTTCGACCATGAGCCTCGAAGGCGAGCGCCTGGAGCCTTTGCCAAGGCATGCACTCGAGGGCGAGCGCCTCGATGCAGAGGCCGCCGAAGCGCTGCGTGCCGGCCTCGATGGGCTGCGAGAGCTGGGTCTGTCCAGTCCTGACATCGGTTCCAATGCCTTCGCGGTGTCAGGAAAACGCACGCGCTCGGGCTATCCGCTCCTGGCTTCCGATCCGCACATGGGCCTGGTCAATCCGGGTTTCAATCTCTTCTTTCGCCTGCACAGTGACGAAGGCCTCGACCTCTTCGGCTCGCACTTTCCCGGCGCGCCCGGCATCGTGGTCGGTCGCAATCGCGATGTCGCCTGGGGCTTCGTGGGCCTGATGGCAGACAATCAAGACCTCTTGCTCGGCACACTCAACAAGGATGGCCAGCGAGTGCGCGTCGGCGATGCCTGGCACGATCTGCGGTCCAGCCGAGAGCGCATCGAGGTGCGAAGAGGGACCTCGATCGAACACACGAGCCTCGGCTTCGATCTCGGGCGCCTGCTCTATCGCAAAGGCGAGCGCGCACTTTTCTTGCGATGGCCGGCCCTAGACACCTCGCTGGGCAGCATCACGCTCAAGGAGATGAGCCGCGCCCACGACTGGCAGAGCTTTCGCGCCGGGCTCTCGCTCATGAACAATGCGCCGATGATGGCGGTCTACGCCGATCGGCAGGGCAACATCGGCATGCAGGCTGTCGGTTCCATACCAAGGCGAGCCCACGCCATCGGTGGCTTGGTGTTGTCCCTGGACCATCCCGCGCACGCATGGCAAGGCTATCTCGCATTCGATGAGCTACCCACGCAGTACAATCCACCTGAGGGCGTCATCGTCTACGCCAATCAATACGAGACGGGACTTCTTGGCCAGGCCTCGTCGATCTCGACACGCTGGCATCCACCCTCGCGAGCCCTGCGCATCCGCGAGCTCTTGGCGCACGTCGAGCAACACGATGCCACGAGCTTTAGCGCCATCCAGGACGACAAGGTCGATCTCTTTGCGCGTCAGGAGCTGGCCTGGCTGAAGGCGCAGCTCGAACCAGGCTTGCGCTTCCCGCCCTGGACCGGCGACACGCGCCAGACCCGCGAGGCGCTACTCTTTGAGCGCTGGCTGGCCGAGCTTGCGCCGGCGATGCTTTCGGATCATTTGCCCTCCTCCTTGTGGTCCGCCTATCCCGATCAGTGGCCTGCCTTTCGTTGGAATCTCGTCGCCATCTTGAAGCATCACGCCGAGAGCTGGGGCATCGATGTGTCTGCGACGGTGAGCCTGGCGCTGCGCCGGGCGATGCGTCCAGAACCCTTCGCACGCGTCGAGTATCGCCATGCACTGCGGCGGCATCCGCTTGGGCAGCTCTTGTTTCGCGCCGGCCACGCCTATGAAGGTGGCAGTCGCGAAACCATTCACGTCGCGCGTCGCAACGTCGACTTCCTCACCTCGGGGCAAACCGCGAGCCAGGCGGGGGCCTCGAGCTATGGCTTTGGCCCGAGCTTCAAGTTTGTCTATGAGCTCGCGCCCGAGGCACGCGTTCACTATCTGGCCAACGCACCCAATGCCGGCGCTCCTCTCGGACCTGGCTTGCGATCGGCGCTCGTCAGATGGCGGCGAGGGAAACGCTTTGTTACCAGCCTGGCCAGCCGCTGAGGTCACAGGCGCCTGCATCGTGCTGGCGCGTGCCCTCTAGATCTCAACCACCTCGCCCGTGAAGGTACCGACGATGGGCGCGCCAGGTACCGTCGATGCACTCGTGAAGCTCACGTTGCCTCGTAGCATGAGGCCGCCACCGTGGGCGCTGTCGGTTGCCGGATCGTAGAAGGTCATCATGGCGAAGACATTTACTAGGTCGATGTTCAGGGTGCCGGGCTGAACATTGGCAAGATCGCGAATGACCAATAAGACCACTGCATAGCTGGCATCGGGCAGCTGCACAAAGACCTGCACGAGGCCCTGATTATCGGGGTTGATGCCAGCGCTGGTGAAGCCTGTGGTGGAGCTTAGGTCAGTGCCCGCGACCACGCCGCTCATCGTTCCCGTGCCAGCTGCAAAGTTGTCGAGCGTGTCCCAGCTGGTATCGAAGCTACCGCTGACCGTGCCAAGGCTGATGAGGCAGCTCTCGTCTTCCGCGTAGGGCCACTCGGGTGGTCCTGCTTGCACTTCCGCAAGCAGATCGCCGCGCCGACTGCTGACAAAGTCGCGGACGCCCTGAACGTTGGCTGCGAAGGAGCCCGTGTGTTGTGGGTCGACGTAGGGAGCGAGCAGAGTCTCCATTCGGTTGATCTCGCTCAGGATAGAACCCTCGTCCCAAACCGATCCTAAGAGTTGTTCGAGTTTGCTCAGGTACATCGCCTGGGTCTGGGGCGCGTCATAGAGCTTCCAGGCCATGCGACCACAGGCAAAGACCGATTTGGGTCGTGTGCTGCGCTCGCGGCCCTCGAAGAGCGCGTCGATGCCCCATGGAATCATGTGCATCTTGTTCGATGTCGGGTCGTGATAGAAGTAGAAGTTGTTGCGATTGTTCGCGTAGCCATCCCAGTGATCCATGATCACTTCCATGGCCCAGTAGGTCATGAAGGAATCCATGTCCACGACCTCGCCGAGCTGACTCAGAAGCTGATCGGGTGGGGCGTCCAGGGCGGTGGCGATGGGAGCCAGATCGCTGCAGTCGGGCGGCACAGCATCTTCCTTGGGCTGAAACTCGTCGATCGATTGCACCCGGAAGTCGCCGCCGCTCTCGTAGATGTGGCCACTGTCGTCGGCGAAGTGGCGCTTGATCATCGACTTCTTGATGCTCTCGACGTTGGAGTAGATGCCAAGGTCCTCGCCGTTGACCGTGACGTGCGCGAAGCTGCAGCGCGAGGACGGAATGCCCGCGTTTTGGAAGAGTCCGTAGCCCAGGCACTGACTGATGTAGCTCTCGTCCTGTCGGTTGTTGTTGAGGGTGATCATCTTGGTGCCAAAGATGCGCTGACCTTGCACGAACTCGCTGGCTTTGATCTTGAGGCCCGGTCGAGTGGTGCTGCCCGAACCGAGGCTGCCCTTCTTGCGAATGCCGACGTTGCTGGTGGTAAGGCCGTCGATCGTCACCTCGGCTGCGAAATAATCGTAGGCCCGCTCGGTGGGCTGACTTGCGCAGGTAACCTTGGGCGTATCGATGGCGTTGACCTGCGATCGCAGCGTCGCCCAGTCGGAAGGGTTCAAGCTGATGCTGACCTCGAGGATGTGGTTGGGCTCGAAGAGCGCGTCGCTTGGATCGCTTTCCGAATCGGTCGGGCCGGCATCGGCCTCTTGCCCGGCATCGCCACCGAGTAGGCCGGCATCGGGGGCAAGCTCCTTGTCACTGCCACCTCCCGAGCAGGCTGCGGCGAAAAGCGCGAGCAAGAGTGCCGACACGTGCACAAAGGCGGGCATGGCGGAAGTGGGGGGCAGGGGCAGGGCGCGGCGCATATAGCAGCTGCTTGTGCAGTCGACATGCCACCGAGCCGACCTGTTTTCCCGGCCTTAGGGTGTAGGAATCGGCCATCCCTGACGGCGAGTGTGGAAAAGCAAGACGCCGGCAACGACGCACTCAGCGGCGCGCGCGCAAGGGAGCCAAGACTGCGAGCGGCCGCGAAGGGCGCGTGTTCGCGAGTCGAGAACTGCCAGGGGACGCCAGCATGTGCATGCCGAGGTGAAACTTTGAAGGGGTTTCGCAGCCAGCCAGGCTCTCGAGCGCAGAGCTGAGCCAGGAGGGCATGTCGCCAAGTACTTTGAGCTCGAGGATGCGGCCGGGGACTCGCTTGAGGATACGAGGTGGCTCGGCTTGCGCACCGGCCTCCTCGATAGCAAGGGGTGGGCAGAAAGCGACGTCCTCATCGATGGTGAGTCGCACCTCTTCGTGGGCGAGCGAGACGCGTCGATACCAGGTCGAGAAGATCGGGCACAGGCGACACTCGCGAATCGCCTCGGCGAGACTGGCTAGCAGAGGGCTCTCAGCGAGCTTCTTGCGGTTCTCTTGCGACAACCTTCTGCCAAGCATCAGACCGCCAAGCTCGCCCGGCTCGGCCACAAAGCGCTGCTTGTCGCGCACCGATCCGATCGATTCTTTGTATTCCAGATACGCCAGTCCAGAGAGGGTGGCAGGCGAACTACGATCGCTCGCCGACGCGTACTGGCGCAGGCGAATGCGCCGTTCGATGCCCGCCTCTTCATCGGTGAAGTAGTGCCAATCGGGGGTGTCGAAGTAGGTGGTGCGGCTGTAGGCCAATGGACGCTCGCTGTCGTAGACCTGCACACGTAGATAGCGAGAAGCGAGGCTGATGAAGCGATGGGCCTCTTGGCTCGAGACTACAAATCGATGTTCACGCTCTACCTGCTCGTCCTGCACGAGCTGTTCAGATTGCGAAAGACATGCCGAGGGCCGCCGCCAAAATCTAGGGGCTTAGCGGGCAGAGCTGTTGGGATTCGCCACAGAGGCTCAGCGGCCGGTGTCGACACCCGTGGCAGGCGAGGGGCTCAGGTCGATCGTGCTATCCTGGCCAGATGAACAAGGGGGCATGGCCAAGTCAGGCGCTCATGCTGGCACTGCTCACAACGAGCAGTGCGTGCAGCCTGCTCTTCGACACGACGAGCTCGCCGCCCGGTGGCGCTGTCGATGCCGGTGATCAGCCCGAGATCGATGCGAGCTCGGTCGAGATCGATGCCGGTCCCCAGCTCGCCTGCGGCGCCCTCGCTGAGCTGGCCGACGCTTTCGACGACGAGGTCATCGACCCGCTTTTGTGGGACATCGCCGAGAAGAATGGGGCGACGGCGGCGGAGCTTGCGGTCGGCGCGCTCGAACTGACCCTAGCCAGCGGCTCGGCTATACAGGAAGCCTATATCACCTCCAACGAGATCTATGCCGCCCAGGGCAGCGCCATCGTCGTCGAGACCGAAATGCCCGTCCCCGAGGTCGAGTCCTACGTGGCGCTCCAGCTTGCCGACGATGACTTGGACTCCAGCATGAATCTTGAGCTTCGCGACGAAGGGCTCTTCGTTGCGACCAAGGAAACCGGTTTTTGGGAGGAGCACGACTTCGACGCCTATGATCCAGTCGAGGATCACTGGTGGCTGCTCAGCTATGCCGATGGCATGGCACACTTTTCTACCTCGAGCGATGGCCAGACCTGGAACGAGATAGCGATGGTCGCTGTGCCTTTGCAAAACCTTCGCGTTGATCTCGAGGTTGCCAAGACCGGTTCGTCAGTACTTGGCAGCCAGAAGTTTCGCTTTCTCTCGGTCAACGTCTTGACCGATGGACGCTTCTGTCCTCAGCAGTAGAGCTCCGCCGTAGAGCTCCGCCGTAGAGCTCCACCGTAGAGCTCCGCCGTAGAGCTCCGCAGTGCGAGGGTAGAGTTCCGTGTAGCGCTTAGCGCGAGTAGTGAATCCCGGCCCGGCTGCGCCCGACTTCTCGAAAGACCTCGAGGGCTCGAAAACAATAGGCCATGCGCTGGGCGACCTCCCGCGACACCTTCGCCGCCTTGGCAAGATCGGCCGTCGTGAACTCGACAGGAAGCTGTGCGGGCACGAGGGCGGCGAGCTCAGCGGTGCAAGTGAAGCGATGCACCTCGCGAATCGAGCGCAGCCTTCGGTCGATGGTGCGAAAGCCACCACGACCACGCCGTGCGCGTGCGTCGGCTTCTTGCACCTTGGTGATCGACACCAGCACTACGTCGAGCATGAGGTTGGGATGATCTAGAAGCGTCGGAATGCTGACCAGCTCGCCGAAGATATCGAACAGGGAACCGCGCTGTCTCGACTTGCGTTCTCGGCCGCCGGGGCGAAGTTCGTAGGTCTCAACGGCAATCGGGTGCACCAGGAGGATAGGGTGCTCATCCAGGAGGCGGTCGAGCTTGTTGCCCATCGCCCCGAAGGAGGCGAGAGGCGTCCGCTCCGGAGGAACCGTTCTTGCTTATCTGCCAAGCGTCGGTAGAGCTCCTGCTGTGGATGGAGGGCACCATGAATCATTCCGCAACGATTGACGTAACACGTGCGTACCTAAAGTCGCAGGAAGGCTCAGCTATGCTGGTATGTGCCTACGCTGACGATCAGCTTGGCCGAAAGCTTCGTTTGCAAGGAGCGCTGACCTATGGGGAATTTCTCAGGATGCGGCACATGATTTCGCAGGACCTCGAGATCATCTTCTATAGCCGGTGGGATGGCGAGCTCGCGCCAGCCCAGCGTGCCGAGCAGTATCGCGACGAATTTGCCGACACCCATACCCTCTTGGGGGGTGTCATCGCCTGGAGGCAGGCGGGCCATCCGATGGCAGAGGACACTGGCGAAGGCGAGGAAGAGAGGACGCCGCCTAGATAGCAAAACCGAGAAGAGACTTAGAGGGGCGCGGGCGCGTTGGCGTCGGTGAGGAAGCGCGCGAGGTCGCGATAGAACTGAAGATGATCGAAAGACAGGGAGGTCGTGCCTAGGAGCTGTCCAACCTCGTCGAGGTGATCGGCGGCAATGGTTCCGAGCATCCTGCCGTGGGTGGCGCTCTCGACTGACACCAGGCCATCGTTGTCGCCATAGGGGGCGAGGATTTCATAGCCAGCTACCAGCAGCGGGTCACAGACATCTTCTGAGAGCGCGGCCAGGATGTGCGTGACGCCGGCCACCGAGTAGTAGCTCACCTTGGGATCGTCGGGATTGCTCGGCTCGAAGCTGTGGATCGCATAGTCCTCGGTGAGCTGGTAGGACTGCGTTTGCAGGTCTTGCTCACTGCCCACGAGCAGACCCGCGACCGAATCAGCGAGAAAGCTGAGGGCGTCTTCCGCTGGACCGGGCAATAGACCCAGCGCCACGTCGGCCACTCGAGATCCTCGGTGAGGGGTCGAGATCGTAGTGAGGCTGGCAACCCGATCACCGTAGCCAAGCGAGGAAATCAAGTAGCGTGCGTCGAGCCCGCCCTGCGAGTGGCCGATGAGGTGGACACGGTGTGCGCCGGTCTCTGCCAGGATACTGTCGATCTGCGGACCGAGCTCGCCAGCACGCACTTCGATGGACTGCAATGGATCGACCTGCGTGACGAACACCGTGTAGCCATCGGCTTGGAGAGCATCGACCACTCCGTAGAAGTAATCGAGGGGGCCGATGTGATCGAAACCGATCATGCCGTGCAAGAGCACGATGGGCAGAGCCGTGCGGGTTGGACCGGCGTCGACATCGCTGGGGAGATCGACGGCAGCGTCTTGCGATGTCGCGGGCGCAGGCTCGATAGCATCACTAGCGCATGCAGCGAGGACAGCAAGCATAACAGCCGTGCACAGCCCGAAGGCGTGAGTGCGTGGCGCTCGATACGCGGTCATACCCATGAGCGGCGTTATAACTGATTTGCTGGCCAGTTCAGGGGCGAGCGGCTCGACCCCTGAGCTTTGCTGGCGGCAGAGGTGGGTCTAGCTACTACGAGCACACGCACACGCATACATGCCTGGCTAGCAAAGGGCTGAAATCGTGACTTCGCTGCGCACCTCGGATCTTCGCGGCGAGCGTAGGCTATAGCCATGAACTATGAAGCCTTCGCCAATCTCGAGGATCGTCCCGAGGGCAAACAGACAGCTGGCATCCACGGACCCCTCTACTTCGCCCCCGCAGAGGAGCTCGTCGAGATGATTGCTGACTTC
This sequence comes from Kofleriaceae bacterium, assembly GCA_024642805.1. Lineage (GTDB taxonomy): Bacteria > Myxococcota_A > Polyangia > Haliangiales > Haliangiaceae > NORP324. The sequence continues at coordinate 8,122 of JAHEAK010000095.1, forward strand.
AGCGTCATCGATGACTTCATGAGCGACGAAGAGATGGATGACTTCGTCGAGGACTACGGCGGCCGTTTTCCCGACTACCAGCCGATTGCCGTTCTCGACTTGGGCCGCCTGCTAAAGGGCGAGCCAGACCATCACATCGATTCCTACGACGAGTACTTCCTGGCCGTCGACACCGCGCATGCTCGACAGCGCGTGATGCTGTGGACGGGCGAGAGCTTCTTCGAGGAGCTCTTCCCTTCCTTCGAGGCTTTCTACGCCTCGCTCTCTGACTGGCAGCCGCGCAGCTAGCGCGAAATTTCTTCGAGTTTCTTTGCAACAAGCTTCCAGGACCTCCGTCCTGGGGGCAAAGGAACTCCCCATGAAGAAATTAGCCATAGTTATCGCCATCGTTGGAACAGGTTGTGGAATCGTGAAAGTGCAGGGCCTGCCCGGCTCGCACACCACGAGCGCCGCTTCCGGGACTGCCAACGAGCCTGCTCCATCCGCCGACTCAGGAGCTAACAGCTCCGCTTCCGCACAACCCGTGCAAGCGCCCGGCGAGCGCATCACTCTCGATCCGGGCTTCTCCCCCAATCCTCATCGAGCAAGCTTCGTCGGCAAGACTGAGCTGCCTCTCGATCGCAGTTTCGGCGTCGACACCAAGATGTGTGACGGCTATGTCGCGTCGACGGCGGCCATGGTGATCGACGCGCCGCGCGGTTTTGCGCATCTCAAGATCTCTGCCGAGGGCAGCGACATCCTCTTCATCAAGATGCCCGGCGGAAAGTACTTCTGTCAGGAGGTCAACACCATCCCCAGTCGCCCCGTCGTCGATGCCAACGATTGGCCCGCCGGCAGCTACGAAGTCTACGTGGGCAGCTCGAGCAACGGTCGCGACATTCGCTATTCGCTCACTATCGAGGATGGAGAATCGCCTGTGACGCTCCCCTGGCTGGCCATGGAGCGGCCCTCGGTGAGCTTGTCGGGGGCGCCACGCTCGATCTTCATGGCCTCGCATCACATCGACGAGCAAGCCGCCCTTGCTCGCCATCCCGATCACGGTCCGCGCTGTGGCGACTCGCCCTACTACCCGGAGAGTCCCGACCTCGAAATCAAGGTTGAGAAGCGCTCGACCTTCACCCTGGGCGTGCGCGCCGGCGCCACGGGCAGCATGGCCTTGATGGGGCCCATGACGCCTGACGGCAGGGACATCCCCGAGCGTTGTCTTGCTAGCTGGGATGAAAAGCTCACCCTCGAGCCTGGCACCTACTACGCACGCCTCGGCATGCGCAAAGAGGATCGCCCCACCGTGGTGCACTACTTCGTGCGGCCCGTCGAGGAGAGTGGAGCGGCGTCCACGCTTGCCAAGGAGGTACCCGAGGACCTGGCGATCTGGGAGCGCGTGCTCCTGTACCACATGCCTTTCCTGAGCATGAAAGCGATCCGCGAGAGTGACGAGCTTCGCCGCGAGTTGTTCATGACGGCACCAAAGTCGCTCTTTGTCACGGTCAAGAGTGATCTCGACGAGAACGTCGCCAAAGCGGATGTCACTGTGTCCTCCTACTCGGGCGGCGAGAAGTTTCTCGATACAACACCCTTTGCCTTTCCTCGCGAGGGTGAGCTGCTCCTGCACATCGATGGTCGCGGCACGGTGCTGGCCGCTGACGGCAGCCTCTTCCAGGTGCGCATGAGCGATCTTGGCCCCGTCACGTCGGCGAGTGTGCCGAGCACGGCGCGCAATCCACAGCTCTACTTCCAGCATGCATTGCTAATGGCTGGCGACGATGACGCTGGCGATTTGCAGGCGCGCAAGAAGCGCTACGAGCAGCTCGAGGCCTGCCAGAAGAAGGTCTGGAAGGCCTCCTCGGGCAAGCTGGACCGCCTCTACGACTATCCAAACCTCAATCGCGACAAGATTGCTCGGGTGGAGAGCGACATCCGCGGCAAGGCCTACACCACTTGCGGCGAAGCCAAGCTTGCCAAGCAAGACGAAGCCCTATGGGCTAGCTTGGAGAAGCGCCGCAGCGCGCGACGGGCGCACAGCCTGCAAGAGATCAGCAAGCGAGTCAGCGTGCTCTTTGGGCACTGATTGCCCACTGCTTGCACGGAACATGCGCACGCTTTGCACAGAACATGCGCACTGGGTTCAGCGCGCGAGCCAGGCGGCAATCTCGGGACGAAGGGAGGGGCTTGCCCCTTCCAAGGCCTGCGTCGCCAGGGCGCGGGCCTCTTCCTGCTGGTCTTGCGCCGCCAGGGTCAAGGCCAGATCGTAGCGGAGCTCGGCGGTGGTCTCGGGAGCGTCGATGGCAATGGCTAGCGCGTCACGCAAAGTCTGTTCCGAGCTGGCAAGCGAGCCGGCTATGCGCTGGGCACGGCCAATGCGGCCCCGTGTCCACACCGTGTCCTCGTCCTTCTCTCCGAGGGTCTCGAGGCGCACGCGCAAGTTGAACTGGAAATGTTCGAGGGCCCTTTCTGTTTGACCAAGCTCAAGGAGCGCGTCGCCCAGGTTGTCGCGGGTGTTCATGACGTCGCTGTGCTCTTCGCCCAAGGCTCGCCGGCCGATGTCCCAGGCCTTTTCGTGCAGGGCGAGGGCTGCTTGCGCATCGCCGAGAGCGAGCTGGTTGGCTCCCAGGTTATCGATGACCGAGGCCAGCTTGGGATGATCTTCACCATACGCGGCTCTCACGATCTCAACAGCGCGCTCTAGATGCGGGCGAGCCTCGGCATAGCGACCAAGGCGGTACTCGAGCAAGCCGAGGTTGGCGTGCACCAGTCCAATTTGCGGATGATCGGGCGCCAATGCCGCCTCGCTGGCCCGCAGCGCTTGTTCCAGATAGGGGCGCGCTTCTTGGTAGTGGCCACTGGAGCTCTGCAATAGGCCGATGTTGAGCAGCGATAGGGCGACATCGGGATGTGTCTCGCCGAGCTTTGCGCGCTTGATGGCCAGAGCTCGCAGGTGGTGTTGCAGGGACAGCTCCGCTTCACCGCGCTTGCCTTCGAGGATGGCCAGATTGTTGAGAGTGGCGGCCACGGCCAGTGCGTCGGGGCCCTTCAACCTCTCGAAGCTTTCCAAGGCCAGCTGGTAGTGCGTACGTGCTGTATCGAGATGTCCCTGCTGTTTCTCAATGACTCCAAGGGCGTTGGCGAGTACTGCGCTCACCGCATCGTCGCCGCCATTTTGCTCGATCGCCGTGCGCGCGTACTCGGCCCAGCGCTCGGCTTCGGCGAAGCGTCCCTTGTCATTGCCTAGCAAACCAACCAGGTGTGCCCACGCACTTGCCGCTCGGTGATTGTCACCGGCGCGCTGGGCGCTCTGCGCAGCCTGATGGCAGGCATTCTCGGCGCTGTCTGGTCGGCCGAGTCTGGCATCTACCGCGCAGCGAATGAGCGCGGCTTCGGCTTCACTGCTGGCGTCAGCTTGTTCGTGGGCGAGCTTGCCCAGGTTGTCCGCAGCAACACGCGCCTGCTCGTAGCGGCCGGTGTCGCGAAGGGCACGGGCCCGCATTTGTAGCTGGGCGAGCTCTGGCGAGGCTGGCTCGCGTCGCAAGGTCCGCGAGTCGCCGCACTCAGCGACTTCTGGCAGGCGCGATGCAGCGTCGCTTGCGCTCTTGACGACGAGCGGATCGGCATCGGCAAAGACCTCGAGCAAGGCATCCAGAGCCTCGACCCGCTCGCGGTAGCAGGCGCGCTCGACGGCGCTCAGGTTGCCCTCACGAGTCTCCTTACAGGCATGGGT
>JAHEAK010000700.1 GCA_024642805.1 Kofleriaceae bacterium
CGCCGTTGACGAAGTCGCCAAATTGGGCCTCCCAAATGACCAGACTCCACGGATCGGCGCACGAATAGCCGTACTCGAAGCCCAGGACGGCCTCTTCGGAGAGTGGGCTGTTGATGACCTGGATGTGGCCCTGGTCGGCCTGCAAGTGGTTGAGCGGCTCGTAGCGGGCACCGGTGTTTTGGTCGCGATAGATCGCGTGCCGGTGGCCAAAGGTACCGCGGCCGCTGTCCTGGCCAGAGAGTCGAATGTTGGTGCCTTCGAGCAGCATGGAGCCGAAGGACAGGGCCTCGCCCGTACCCCAATCGAGTCCTCCACCTTCCAGGATGGAGCTTTGCCGGCGGCGCATCATCTGCAGCAGGCGCTTGTGCCACTCGAAGCCTTCGGGCACGCGGGTAAAGGTCTGGGCGATCTTGTTGAGGACGTTGGGCTTGACGCGGGTGTCGGCGGTCCAGTCAGAGCCGGCGACATGGATGCCTTGCCAGACGCCGCCCAGGCGTTGCGAGACCAGGGTCTTCATCTTGCGAGCCTCCTCGCGTGCCTTGAGCATGGCGGCCTTGGCGTTCTCGCGCATGGTTTCAATTTCAGGCGCGCTGATGTGGTCCGCCTTGAGCAGGCGCCCCGTGTACAGCTCCGAGACCGGGGCGTGGGTGGCAATGCGCTTGGCCATGACCGGCTGGGTGAAGCTGGCGTCGTCGAGCTCGTTGTGGCCGTGACGGCGAAAGCAGATGAGATCGATGACGATGTCGGAACCGAACTTCTGTCGGTAACGCAGAGCGAGCTGCGCGACGAAGGCAACCACCTCCGGGTGGTCGGCATTGACGTGGAACACAGGCGCGCGCGCCGACATGGCCAGATCCGAAGCGTAGCGGGTCGATCGCGATTCGGAAGGATCCGCTGTGAAGCCAACCTGATTGTTGGTGATGACGTGAATGGTTCCGCCGGTCGTGTAACCGTCGAGACCGGCGAGCATGAGGGTCTCGGCAACCACGCCCTGACCGGCGAAGGCTGCGTCTCCATGGATCAAGATCGGTACGACCTGGGTGCGCTCGCGATCGGCCACCAGGTCTTGCTTGGCGCGCACGATACCTGCGACCACGGGATTGACGGTCTCCAGATGGCTTGGATTGAAGGCCATCGATAGGTGCACGGTCTTGCCCTTTGGGGACACGTAGTCGCACGAGTAGCCCATGTGATACTTCACATCGCCGTAGCCCTGCAGCTCGGCCGCCAGGGGGCGACCCTCGAACTCAGCCAGGATGTGACTGAGCGGCTTTTGCATGACATTGGCAAGAACGTTCAGGCGACCGCGATGCGCCATGCCCAGCACAGTCTGGGTGACACCGGTCTCGGAGGCCTCCTCGATGAGAGTCTGCAAGAGGGTAATGAGCGTGGTGCCACCCTCCAGGGAGAAGCGTTTGGCACCGGTGTACATCTTGTGCAGCGACTCTTCGAAGGTATCGGCCTCGATGAGATTCTTGGCGATGATCTTGCGACGCGCGGAGGAGTACATGGGCCGATTGCGCGCCGGCTCCATGTGCGCCTGCAACCAGTCGCGTTCTTCCTTGTCGACCACGTCCATGTACTCGACGCCGACCGGGCCGCAGTAGGTTTCGTAGAGGACGTCGATGTGCTCGCGAACGGTGCCGGTGTCGAGGCCGCGAAAGCCCGCGCACTTTACCTTGGCGTCCATGTCCTCTTCGGAGAAGCCGAACTGAGCGATGTCGAGGAAAGGGTGCGTGCGTTCGGCCAGGCCAAGTGGATCGATGTCGGAGATCAGATGACCAAATTCGCGGAAGGTCTGCACCAGCGAGTAGATCTGAATGCCGGGCGCAAGGCTTTCTTTGGGCAGGTTTTCGGGGATGCCCGCTGCGTGCCGTGCAAAGGCAGGCGAGACCACTCGATCTTCGCGATCGAGCTCGGCAAAGAGCTGTGCGAACTGTGGATCGACTGCGCTCTGGTCGCGCTGGTATTCGCGGTAGATCTGGTCGAGGTAGCTAGGGTCGAGAAGCAGCTGATCAATAGAGGACATGGGCGCGGGCATTTTACCCACGCGCGGGCAGCCTGCGTGGCAATGCTGGCCTATTAGACCAAGAAATCCGCGAGCAGCGCTGCCAGCTCTTCAGGGGCATGTCGCTGCATCATGTGGCCCGCGCCCGGAATACGCACGCTGCGGCGATCGCGCAGGAAGGCTTCGCGCCTGCCTTGCTCGCTTGGTGAGGGTTTCATCGTCGAGTCTTCGCCCTCGACGAGCAAGACCGGGCAGGTGATGCGTTGCCAGAACTCGCTCGCGATTTGCACCGAGTAGGCATGCGGGCCCATGGTCAGGTGCAGAGGGTCGTGTTTGAACACGCGACCCTCGGGAACCTGGCGCGTGCCCCATTCCGCCAGGCGCAGAGCGCGCTCAGCGGGTAGCTTGTCGTCGCGTTGGCGCAGCCGTTCCGCAGCGTCCTCGATGCTGGCGTAGACTTGCGGATTGCGGGTATTGGCGCGGTTCCAGGCCCGAATCCACTGCTGTACGCGCTCAGGGGCTGGCGTGTGGGTTTCCGGTGGCCCCATGCCTTCGAGGAGCGCGACGCGATGGAGCCCTTCGGGATAGCTGCCAGCGTAGTAGCCGACGATGCTGCCACCCATGCTGTGGCCGACGAGCGCGGTGCGCTCGCGGGCCAGGGCGCTCACCAAGGAGCGCAAGTCTGCGACGTAATCGAAGAAGTGATAGTAGCCGCCGGCCCCGACGCGATCGCTATCGCCGTGGCCACGCATATCAGGGGCGATGATGTGAAAGCGCTCGGCCAGCCCCGCCTGCACCATGTCCCGGAAGCCCGCCGAGGAGTCGAGGAAGCCGTGCACCAGGACCAGAGTGTGGGAACTCTGGGCCTGGTCCCATTCCAGGTAGTGGTAGGAGAGGCCCGTGTCGAGCGCGATACGTCTACTGGTCGGCTCGTTGCTGCTCATGGGGCGGGGCTCGTGCGCGGCTAGTTGCTGCGCGGGACGATCTTGAAGACCTTGCCGTTGCGCGAGACTACATAGAGCTCGCCGAAGCCGTCCTGGCCAAACGAGGTCAGGCCGACGATGTCTCCATTGGGATCGATGTTGCTGGTGCGATCGGTGTGATTGGCGATGACGCCGTTCCCCTGGTACTCGAAGGTCATCGC
>JAHEAK010000701.1 GCA_024642805.1 Kofleriaceae bacterium
CATGGATCCCTTGCGCGCTCATCTCGGTGGCGGCCACGGGCGCCGATGTTGGCGCTAGCGGCCTGGCCTTTTGGGCAGCGGGCTCCGCACAGGCACACAGAGCCAGACACAGAGCCAGACACAGGGCCAGACACAGAGCCAGACTCTGGGCCAGACTCTGGGCCAGGCTGCTCGTCAGAGCCAAGACGGAGGCGGAGATGTCATTTCGAAGCTTCATCGGCGTGGGCAAGGCTATGGCAGCAAGCTATGGATAGCCAGCCTCGCTGCCATGCCTTACGGGCTCCGAAGGCCTCACTGGCCTGCCCGACTGCCAGGCTATTTTTTGAGAAGGTCTCGGATCTCTTTGAGAAGCTCGAGCTGTGGATCGACCTCCGGGGCCGGAGCCTCTTTGGGATTGAGCTTCTGGTACATCTGGAAGGGCTTGACCACGAAGAAGTAGACGCCAAAGCCAAGCGATACGAAAGCGACCAGAGCGCTCACGAAGCTGCCCCAAAGGATCACCGAGCCGTTGATGCTGAAGTGAAGATGATCGAAGGAGGGCTTGCCAAAGACGATGCCCGTGAGAGGCATGATGATGTCGTCGATGAGAGCGGCCACCAAATCCTTTAGCGCCAACGCCATGACCAGGCCAACGGCCATGTCGATGAGGTTTGCGCGCATGATGAAGTTCTTGAAACCTTGCATAGTGGGTCCTCGCGGTCTGAAAAGAGTCAGCGGCCATCCTAATGGCAAATGCCTTCCGGGTCGCCCCCGCGGCGCCAGCATTCACGACCTGGCTTCGATGGACGCACTCCCAGCTGCGCTTCGTGCTAAACTGAAGAGATGAAGCGCGTCGTCTTGGTCCTGACGCTACTCCCAGTGGCCACGACTAGCGCCTGCAGCTTGATTTTTGAATCAGGCGCCGGGAGCGGGGCAATCGACGCCAACCAAGGTGACGCCGATCCCAATTGCGAGCTAGCCACCATCGTAGGCGGGCTGGATCTTCCCGACCTGGAATGCGGCGAGACCGAAGTCGTCGTTCCCAAGATCGAGACAAGCGCAGGACCATCCATTTGCCCCGTGACCGAGCTGGCATGGCAGCTGTCGAGACGCTCGCCCGATGGCACGTTCACAGAGGTGTTGTTTTCAGAACAGGGTGCCCCTGGCGATCCCATGCCGGCGCAGGCGCGCATTCTTGGCGGCAGTTTCGAGGAGCCGATCTTCAACGTCGCGCAGTATCACGGCAAGACACTGGCACGAGTCGAAGTGACGACCAGCGGAACCATCTTTGATCAGTTCTATCAGGACATCGGTGCGATCGGGACCAATGACTATCGCCTTCGCCTGGCCCTGGCCAGCAACCAGCGCCAGAGCGTCAAGGTGCGCCTCTTTCCCGTTGGCTCGGCCAATGGCAACCCTGCCCTTGGACTTGACTCGGAATGTTTCGTACAGGCCGCTGCGGGATGCGAATCGCCAACCGAGCTAACCACCTTCATCAAGGACTTCACCGTCACCGGCGCGACCACGGAAGATGCTCGCCTGCGTTTTGCTCTAGACAAGGGCATCTACTTCTTTGATGCCGTGTCACTCACCCAAGTGGGTGTCGGCGACAATCAGGTCGCAAACGGCAGTTTTGTCGTGGACGACACCACGTGGAAGGTTAGCTGCCTCGACGCCGGGCTGTGCACCAAGAGCTATGTGCCCATTCCCGCGCTACTGGCCGAGTACGGCGAGTACACGCTGGACCTCACCCTCGTGTCGGGGGAGCGAAGCGCCGAGCCCGTGACCGTACAGCTTCAACACGCGGCCTGTCCTTGACGCCGATCTTGACGCCGATCTTAACAGTGCCTTTGAGACCGCCCGGGACGCTGGCTGCATAGCCGCCAGCCATTCCGTGCTATGAGCAGGCCGTGGCCAAGGCATCAACCCTCTACCGCTTCCAAATCGAGCTCGCTGACATCGACCGCAGCGTCTACGAAAGTCTCGACTTGCGAGTCGCCTGTCATCCCTCGGAAGACGCCGAGCGCCTCGTGGTTCGCGTGCTGGCCCGGGCCATCGCTCACGAAGAGGGCTTGGAATTTGGCAAGGGCCTGTCCAACGCGGAGGATCCAGCCCTATGGCTCCAGTCACCGCTCGGCGATGTCGATCTGTGGATCGACGTCGGCTTACCAAGCGCCGACCGACTGCATCGCGCCTCCAAGAAGGCCAATCGGGTCATGGTCTTCAGCTCTAAAACCGAGGACTCGATGCGCAAGGAGTGGTCGACGCGCGCTATTCACGGGGCCGACGCCATCGAGCTCGTACTTCTTCCCGGCGCCCTCGTTCAAACACTCGCAGCCCAACTCGATCGAAACGTGCAGTGGTACCTGACCTTGCAAGAAGGAGCACTGAGCGTCACCGATGGCGATCAGAACCACCAGGCGCCGATCGAGCGCATGCCCCTGTCTGCGTTCCTTGGATAATTTCTCAGGTCGTTGGCGCTAACAACATATGGCCGGTGCACAGCGTGCCATCGGCCACCACGGCTTGCCCCTCGCCCGTGTTCTCTATCGTCACCCTGCCCTCGCAGCGCACGCCTTGCCCAAAGCGCACATCGCCGATGACCTTGAGTGACTCGCAAGCCAGGAGCGATGGCGCGCCCTGTGGAAAGCGCTGCTCGAGGTCATCGATGCGCGCGTAGTGTTTTGGATCCAGCTCGACAAGCGCGGCCGCGCCCTGTCGTGCGGGAGCTGGCAGGATTCGAAAGTCCGAGCTCAGCACGCAATCGTCAGACCGAATCGCAAGCAAATCACTGGTGGTCTTCACGGGGGCAAAACGCGTGCGCGGCACACGTACCGCGGCGGCATTCTTGAACACGGAGATGGCCGAGCCCATCGCCGTCTCGATCTGGTAGACGGCCGGCGAGTTCGCATCGCGAGGATCGAGGGTCTTGCGATTGCGTATCATCGCCAGGCCAAGGAGGTCGTCGCGCGCTGCCATCAGCTCCTCGAGGGCAGGCAGGTGGATCCAGAGGTTGTTGGTGTTGAAGTAGCGATGCTTGCTGATGTCCTGAAAGGATTCCACATCGTGCGCCGCACACTGTGCCGATTCGCGCAGGATCAGCTGGCCATCGAGGGTTTTGGCAAGATGACCGCCCTTGCGATCCGCCTGGGTGCGGTCAGCCACCTCCATC
>JAHEAK010000702.1 GCA_024642805.1 Kofleriaceae bacterium
GCCGCACCCAGTTTGGCGGTTGGCCATGGCCGGAAGACGATCCCGTGCACGGCCGGGAGTCGCGCTTCGCGCGCCACGCTGATGGTCGTGTCGAGCGTCCCGGCGAGTAGCTCTCGCCGGCCGCCGATGGCAGCTCTCGCCGCCTAGACCCCGCCAAACTCTTCGTTGTAGTCCTCGAGCGAGGCTCGGATGACCGCGCGCGCGTGCTCGGCAGGAAAGACCTTGCCGATCTCCACCGGGCTATCTGACTTGCCGGGATCGATGTTCTTGTAGGTCAGAAAGTAGTGCCGCAGACGATCGACCAAGATGGGTGGCAGGTCGGAAAGATCGGTGGCGTGGCCCCAGACGAAGTCATTGCGCAACACAGCGATGATCTTGTCGTCGGCTTCTCCGTTGTCCATCATCTGTAGCCCGCCGACCACCTGGGCGTTGAGCAGAACCTCGGCGCGGTTGATGGGTCGCTCGCTGATGACACAGATGTCGAGCGGATCGCCGTCGCCACGTGTCGCGTTGGGCGAGAGCTTGCGCACACGCTCGCCACAATAGGTGCGCGGGATAAAGCCGTAGAGAGTGGGTGGCTGCGCGGAGGTCTTTTGGGGACGGTCGACGCGCAGATAACCGGTTTCCTTGTCGACCTCGAACTTCACCGCGTCAAAGGTGGTGATTTCGATGAAGGCGTGCACGACATCGGGTGGGTTGGGACCCGCCGAGAGACCATGCCAGGGGTGCGGTCGCCATTTGTAGAAAGCCTTGGGAAAACTCATGCTCGTGCCCGATCTTCGTGTGCGTCTAGATTTCGATTGTAGCTTGCAAAAAACTCGCGACCATCGCTTTGCCCAAGCGCGAAGGCCTGCTCAATACCATCGGGACGGGTGTAGTCCCATTTTTCCACGGGAATCTCTCGCGAAGGCTGCACATAGAGGACTCGCTCACTCTGTGGCAGCGAAGGGAAAGAGCGGGTGAGAAGCACGAGAATTCGCTCGCACTCGGGAAGCGCCGCGACGGGAACGTTGTCGGTGAGTCCACCATCGATCACGGGTCGACCCTCGCGCTGAAGTCGCGGCGTGAAGGGCGGCGTGCACGAGGTGTGCAACAAGAGATCGCAAAGCTCGCTCATGTCGCGACAATCGTTTGCGTGCGCCCATTCCACTTGAAATCCGAGTCGTTCGGGCCAGCGCGAGTGGATGCGGCCGGTCAGCCATCTGTCGAGCTGATAGGCGGCAAAACCCGCAAGCAGACTCGGAACCAGGCCAGCTGGCGAGGACGGTGGACGTGTTAGGGCCACTCGCAGGGGTGGTCCGGTGCGCAGCCGGTGCAAGGCCTCTTCGTCAAAGACCTCCAGGATGGCCTGTCGAAACAAGTTGGCGTGCGGAAAGACAGGCTGATCGCTAAAGGCCCTGCGCCAATGCAGGTTGCTCGGGTTACTGGCAGCGATGTCGCGAAAGACCTCGAGCGCTCGCGGCGCGAGCCCCACCAGCGACGCAGCCGCGAGTGAGGCCCCAGCGCTGGCCGCGGCCAGGTACTTGGGCTGCAATCCCAGGAGCGGCGCCACTTCGCTGTAGAAACCAGCCTGCCAAAAGCAACGACATCCACCGCCGGCAAAAACCACTCCGTCGAAGTTCACAGGGACGTGTGTCCTGCGCGATGTCCTGAGCACGCGCTCTTGTACATCCACCATCGGCCGCACACAAGAAGGGTGACTAGTAGAAGCATTCTCGCTGGATAGGTCGCACGATGCACAGGACGCACATGCAGCAGCGCACTTAATCGCAGAGCGTCCACGCCCATGGTCGATATTGTGTATGGTCAGGGCGATGCCGGTGGGAACGATGCGAGGGAGTGCGGAGCAGCAGGGACTGGAGCGACACAATGAGGCTCTGCGCGCGCTCGCGCGCTCGACCGTGTGGCGTTCTCGGGACATCGAGGCCGCATTTAGGCTGCTGACCGAGGTGGCATCTCGAACCCTCGAGGTCGAACGGGTGAGTATTTGGCTCTACGACCCGGCTCGCAGCCAGATCGAGTGCAGGGCGCTCTTCGAGGCCAACGACAGCAAGCTGACACGCCGAGGGGTGGCGCTGCGTCGCGAGGACTACCCGATCTACTTCGATGCGATGGACGAAAATCGCACGATCGCGGCAAGCAACGCTCGGACCGACGCGCGCACCATCGAGTTCTCCACGGACTACCTGCCAAGTCTTGGCATTCAAGCGATGTTGGACGCACCCATCTTGAGCGGCGGTGACTGCATTGGTGTGGTGTGCCACGAGAATGTCGGCACGACTCGAGTGTGGACCGCCGAAGAGCAAGCCTTCGCGGGATCCATCGCGGACTTTGCCGCACTGGCCGTGGAAGCCAATCAGCGAGCGGTCAGTGAGCGTGCCCTTCGCCAACGCGAGCGCGAATTGCGAACCGCGCTAGAGGCCGCTGGCATGGGCACCTGGTCGCTCGACATTGCCAGTCAGGACCTCACCTGCTCGCCCGAGGTAAGTCAGTTGTTCGGAATCCTGCCGCCCCAAGCGGTCGACATGAACAGCTACCTTGCACGTGTTCATGAAGGCGATCGAGCGCAGGTTCAGGAGAAGCTGTACAACGTGCTCCACGGGCAAGCCGTCGAGTACAGCGCGGAACATCGCGTGCTTTGGCCAGACGGCAGCGAGCACTGGATCGAGTTTCGCGGGCGCGTCCAACACGACGAGAACGATCTTCCCGTAACCGTCGCTGGCGTAGTCATGAACCTCGATGAACGTCGCAGTCTCGAGGAGCAAGTCAGACAGGCGCAGCGCATGGAGGGCCTGGGCCGATTGGCTGGTGGCATCGCCCACGATTTCAACAATCTCTTGACGGTCATCAGCATGTCGGTGTCCTGGGTGCAGCGCGAGCTTCAACATGGGCGAAACGCTCCTGAGCAACTCGAGGACATTCGCTCGAGCGTCGACCGGGCCACGGCTCTGACCTCACAGCTGCTGTCCTTTGCTCGCAAACGACCAGTGGCCTCGAAGATTTTCGACGTGCACAAGGCCGTCACGCAGATGGCGAACATGCTGCAGCGCTTACTTGGCGAGGAGATCGAGCTGCGAGTCTCGCTTGGCAAGGAGCCAGCTTGTATCCGCACGGACCTGCAACAGTTCGAGCAAGTGCTCATGAACC
>JAHEAK010000703.1 GCA_024642805.1 Kofleriaceae bacterium
CGCAGCCTCGAGGTCATGCTCACCGGCACGCTCATGGCCGGCTTCGTCGACTGGCGCAAAGATGTTCCACCCGAGCGTCAGGGAAAATACCGAGCGGTCATGGAAGAGCTGGCCAGCAAGGCGCTGCCAGCCTTTCGCAGCCTGGTCTACGACGATACCCGCCTCTTCGAACTTTTCTTAAAGGCGACGCCGGTGCGCGAATTGGCACACGTGTACTTCGGCTCGCGACCCGCCTATCGAGAAAACAAGAGCGGGCAGATGTCAGGCATTCGCGCCATTCCCTGGGTGTTTGGCTGGACGCAGATACGACTCATGCTGCCCGGCTGGTTGGGCGTAGGTACAGCTCTGCATGCGCTCTTGCAGACGGAAGAAGAAACCCTGCGCGAGATGGCGACCACCTGGCCCTTCTTCGACGACTTGCTCGGCAAGGTGGAGATGGTGTGTGGCAAGGCTGACTTGCAGGTCGCCGAACTCTACGTGCGAGAGCTTGGCGCTGACATGCAACTCTTTGCAACGCTGCGCGAGGAGTTTGATCGAACCCTTGCCAGCGTCGAGCGCATTCGCGGTCGCAAGATCCTCGGGGACCAGCCCGCTCTGCAAACCGCTATCGACTTGCGCGACCCCTACCTCGATCCGCTCAGCTTGATCGAAGTGAGCTTGCTGCGACGCAAACGAGAAGCGGCCGCGGATGATCCGGAGCTTTCGCGTCTCAACAAGGCGCTCGGCACCACGCTCAACGGCGTCGCCCAGGGCTTGCGCAACACGGGCTGATGATCGCTCGCCAGCGCCTTGCGCAGCCTCTTGTGGGCACTGGAAATATGGCGAAGCCTTTCGAGGGCTTACGTGTGTTTATCGATAGCGGCGATCCAGCAACGCAACTAATAGCTACGCTAAGGCATCTGAATAACAGGTGAGACTGGTGGGCGAGCCTGCTAGATTCCCTTGACACGGTGCGCCAATTACTTAGCCTTGCAAATAAAAAATACTTCGCGTAACAAAGCTTCTCCTGGCCTGCAAAGGCGCACTGAGAGTTACAGTCAGGCGCTGTTTCAGGACCCCAACTCGCTGGCGGATCGCTAGCAAACACGAGGATAGATACATGGCAAAGGAACTTCGATTTGACGGCAAGGTCGCCATCGTCACGGGCGCTGGCAATGGACTAGGTCGATCACATGCTCTGCTACTTGCTTCGCGCGGTGCCAAGGTCGTCGTCAACGATCTCGGTGGCGGCATCGATGGCGGTGGCAAGAGCAGCAAGGCTGCAGACCTCGTGGTCGACGAGATCAAAGCGGCAGGCGGCGAGGCCGCGGCCAACTACGATTCGGTCGTCGATGGCGACAAGATCGTGCAGACCGCGATGGACAGCTTTGGTCGCATCGATATCGTCATCAACAACGCCGGCATCTTGCGCGACACCAGCTTTGCGAAGATGTCTGAGGCCGACTGGGACCTCATCTATCAAGTGCACGTCAAGGGCTCGTACAAGGTTACCGCCGCTGCCTGGCCGCATATGCGCGAGCAGCAGTATGGCCGCATCATCATGACCGCGTCGGCTGCTGGCATCTACGGCAACTTCGGGCAAGCCAACTACTCGATGGCCAAACTGGGTGTCACCGGTTTCGCCAACACCCTGGCGCTCGAGGGCAAGGGCAAGAACATCTTTGCCAACACCATCGCACCGCTTGCCGGTTCGCGTTTGACCGAGACCGTATTGCCAGAGGAGCTCATCAACGCCCTCAAGCCTGAGTACGTGTCTCCGCTGGTGGCCTGGCTGTGCCATGAAGATTGTCAGGAGAACGGCGGCCTCTTCGAGGTCGGCGGAGGCTACTTCGGCAAGCTGCGCTGGGAGCGCACCGAAGGCAAGATGTACCGCGTTGGTCGCGACATCAGCCCCGATAACATTCGCAGTGCCTGGTCGACGATCACCGACTTCTCCAAGAGCACGCATCCAAGCGACATCAACTCGTCGATGCAGCCCATCATGGGCAACATCCAGAAGGGCGCCAGCAAAGGCGGCAACGAGTTCATCGATGTCGACGAGGCTCTCGGCTATGAGTTCCCTGCCAGCAAGTCGAGCTACGACGAGCGCGATCTGGCGCTCTACGCCCTTGGCATCGGTGCCGGCGAAGATCCAAGCAACGACAAAGATCTGCAGCTCATTTACGAGATGCACGGCAAGGGCTTCAAAGCCATGCCTAGCTACGCGGTGATTCCCGCCGTCAATCAAATCATCACCATGGCCAAAGAGGGCAAGACCGCTCCGGGTCTGCACTTCGGTATCGATCGCCTTTTACACGGCGAGCAGTACACCGAGGTCATTCGCCCCTTGCCAACGCACGCCACGCTCACGCACAAATCCACGGTCAAGAGCATCTACGACAAGGGCAAGAACGCACTGGTCACCTACGAGACCAAGTCCTACGATCAGGACGACAACCTGCTCATGATCAACGAGCTGACCGCGTTGATTCGCGGCGCTGGCGGCTGGGGCGGCGATCGCGGTCCAAGCGAGCCCGTCAACGTGGCACCGACCCGCAAGCCCGACTTTGTGGTCGAGCAGAAGATCGACAAGAACCAGGCGCTGCTCTATCGCCTGAGCGGGGACTGGAATCCACTGCACGTCGACCCGAACATGGCCAAGGCCTTTGGCTTCGAAAAGCCCATCCTGCACGGCCTGTGCACCTTTGGCCACGCCACCCGCCACATCATCAACAGCGCCTTTCCCGACGCCGATCCTCGCTACTTCAAGAGCATCCGCGTGCGCTTCGCCGCCAGTGTCTATCCCGGTGAAACTCTGATCACCGAAGGATGGAAAGAGGGCGACAACCGCGTCGTCTTCCAGTGCAAGGTCAAGGAGCGCAACGAGGTCGTCATCTCCAACGCCGCTATCGAGCGCTACGCGGAGATTCCGAAGCCGGCCGCCAAGAAAGCCGCTGCGCCTGCAGCGAGCGCCTCGGCACCGGCTGCCGTCAGCGCCGCACCAACCAGCGCCGATGTCTTCACCGCCATCAAAGGCTTCGTCGCCGCCGACGCTGCCTTGGCCGGGCAGATTCAGACGGTCTTTCAGTTCAAGCTCACCGGTCCCGATAGCCTCTACACCGTCGATCTCAAGAACGGCGGCGGCTCGGTAGGCGAGGGCGAGACC
>JAHEAK010000704.1 GCA_024642805.1 Kofleriaceae bacterium
GGCCTCGCTGACAGGCGGCCAGCCTCGGCGGTACGTTGCCAATCACGCAGCACTTGCTTGCGAGATGGCGTGCAGGGCGGCTAGTGCACAGGCCAGCTCATCTGCATCCGCCGCCCTTGCCACAAATAAACCTTGGATATCACCCACTCAAGCGAGTGGCACAGGCCATGCTCTTGTCTCAGGCATGCGCCTCTCCAAACTCGCAACCCTCCTGGCTTCGCTGGTCTTCTTTGCTGGTGCCGCCGCCTGCACATCCATGGACAGTTTCATGTCAGCTGGTGACGAGCGCGCCGATGATCTTTCTGGCCACGCCTTTATTGACGCCGACTCCTTGGACGGCATCGCCGGCACGTATCTCGTCGATCAGGTGACACCTGGCAGTCGGGGCACCCTGGCGATCGAACTCACGGTCGTGGAAGACGGAGTTCGCAAGAACGGAAGCTATCGCCGCAAGCTCATCGAGGGCACCGAGGTCGAGAGCGGCAACTTCAGCGCGCTGCCGACCAATCCTGCTATTGGCTTTGCGCACTTGCTGCTGATGCCTCCCGAGGACGCGAGTGCGCCGCCTAGCTCCGATCCCTCACTGCAAGCACCGAGTTGGATGATCGAGAAGATTGCGCTGTCTGCTGATGGCTCGATAGAGGCCATGATGATGCTCGATTTCGACATGAGCACTCCACCATCGTCGCCGGAGGCCTTTGAAGCCATGAAGTTCGTGCTGCACCGCACGGATACGGATGTCTTTGCTGGGCAAGAGCCAGAATCGTACTAAGGGACTCAATCAATATCATAAATATCAAACTGACAAATATGGTTGTGGTATCGTCCTGGCATGGACATGACCCAACTGGTTCAAATCTTTAAGTCACTGAGTGAGCCCAACCGCATTCGCATCGTCGCGCTCCTGGCCGACAAGCCCCGCTGTGGGCAGGACCTTGCCACCGAGCTCAATCTGTCCAGCGGGACCGTGTCCCACCATCTCAATTACCTGAAGAAGGCCGGGCTCTTGACCGAGACCGTCGAGCACCCCTTCTCCTTCTACAGCTTTGACACCAAACCCCTGCAGGTGGCCATGGCCACGCTATCGGGGCCCAAGAAGGTTCAGAACTTTGCCAAGGGCGCGGGGCTCTCCGACGAAAAGCGCAAGGTCTTGCAGACCTTCTTCGACGGCAAGCGCCTGCTCTCCTTGCCGGTCAAACGCAGCAAGAAGGAAATCGTCCTGGAAGAAGTCCTGCGCCGATTGCCGCGCCGCAAGGAGTACCAGGAGCGCCAGCTGAGCAAGTGGATCGAAGCCATCCACGAGGACTTCTGCACCATCCGGCGCGAGTTCATCATGGGCAAGTACATGAGCCGCGAAGACGGGGTCTACAAGCTCACCGACAAAGGCTGTGCCGCCATCGGTCGCACGGGACCGGGCTGGCGCTCCAGTCGCGTCGACGAGGCGTGAGTGCGAGCCGCGTCTCGCGGAGCTTGCGATCGGCAAGAGGCCCGTGGAGGCCGAGGCAGGCAGGAAGGAGCGCACAAGAGGTGGCCAAGCTCGCGCTGACTGAGGCTCGTCTACGTAGAGTCGGCCATACACAGCTGCCCTAGGGCAAGAGGCGGCCGGCCTCGCGCTGACTGAGCGGCGAGAGCTTCGCGCCCTGCGTGTTGAGAAAGGCGCGGATGGCCTGCGGATCACAGCGACTGTGATCGCGCAGTGCCCAACCGATCGCCTTGCGGATGAAGAAGTCCTTCTCGTGGGCGCAGGCCAGGCAGTAGCGAAAAAGCCGCTCCACATCGGTGCGCTCTTTGCGGCGCAACTGGCAGATGATGGCGGTGCGCCGAATCCACAGGTCCCTATCGCGACTGAAGCGATCGATGGTTGGCCAGCTCTCCTGCGGAAAGGCATCGAGGGCGCGACCGACCAGCTGCACGGCAATCTCATCGACCAGGTCCCACCAGGCGCCCTCGCGAATCATGCGCTCATAGAGTGGCAGCGAGGCCGGCACGATGAAGGCCTTGTGTCGGCTGGCAAAGGCCAGCGCCATGTACTTGTCCTCTCGATGCGGCAAGCTCCATAGCGCTGTCACCGCGCGCTCGTAGTCCTCGCGATCCCCTGGCACGAAGAGGCGATGCATCTCCCTGATGACCGGCAAGCGCCGCGGCTTGGTCACGCCATAAAAAGGCATCGTGGTCTTCATGTAGGCCGCCATCGGGGCGGCGTTGTCAGCATCGGCCAGCGCTTCGAGGCGCGTCGTTACCAGGCTGCACAGAGCGGCGACATCGAAGCGTGCGAGTTTTCCTGAGGACATGGGCGGCGGGTCTACCTAAGAGTATTTCGTGTTCGTAATCTAAAAGACAGTCTGATAGCAGTGGTTAGAGGGCCGGCATATACGCCAAGGCCCCGCACTCGCATTCTAGCGGAATGAGAACACCGCTGCTCGCACTCGTCCTGACACTCAGCGCCTCGGCCTGCACGGGCGGCACGAATGACCCGGCCCTTGCATTCTGTGGCCAAGGCGGCTCCGTCGACTCCGATGGCGGACCCAACGACCTGCTCGTCCTCTCGGCCGACGGCATCACCTGCCCAGGGGCCATGACTCGCGTTGAGGGAAGCACGACCATCTGCCTTTGGGAATGCGCGCAGATCGATGGCATGTTCTATCGAGTGGAAGTCTTCTTACCCGACGAGCTTCCCGCCCCTGGCGAGTGCCTCAATTCTCCGGGCGGCGACGTCACCAAGTTGGACACGCCCTGTACACCGACGAACTAGCAGGGTTGCCGCCTGCGCAAGGCCGCGCGCAGCTTGCTAGGCCGGAATGAGCGCGCGCCGCTTGCCCTTGAGATCGATCCAGTTAGCGGCCGAGGCGCTGCAGCCGCGCAGATGCTCGCTCTTGGCTGGCAGGTAGCCGGCCAGCTTGGCGATGATCGCAGCCGAGTCGGGGCGACTCGCGAGGTTGTACCACTCGTTGGGATCGACGCTGTGGTCGTAGAGTTCCTCGCCGCCATCGCTGTAGCGAATGTAGCGATAGCGCTCGCTGCGGATCGAATGGTTGTCGGCGCCGTAGGTGGTTAGAGCCGGTCGATCCCATGGCGCTGTGGCATCAGCAAAGAGCGGCACCAGACTTTGGCCGGCGAGCTCATAGGGCGCCTCGAGTCC
>JAHEAK010000705.1 GCA_024642805.1 Kofleriaceae bacterium
TACATGGCACCCGAGGTGGCGCAGCAGGACGCGGTCGGTCCAGAGTCTGATTGGTACAGCCTTGGCGTCATGCTTTATGAGGCCCTCACCGAGCAGCAGCCCTTTCATGGCTCGATTTCGCAGATCCTGGCTGACAAGAGTGTTGCGGGGCCGCCGCCGCCCTCCAGCCTCGCGCCCGACGTGAACCCGGATCTCGATGATCTGTGTCGTGCCTTGATGAGCACACGCCCAGCTGATCGCCCGAACTTCGAGGGGATCATGCATCGCCTTGGACTGACGGTCTCGCCTAGGCGGCGGCGACGCACACACCTGCCCGCCCACAGTCCCCTGCTTGGTCGTCTCAAGGAGCTGGGCGTGCTCCAAGAAAACTACGAAGCAGCAGCGGCCGGCGCGACGCGAACGATTTACTTGCACGGCGAGTCTGGGCTCGGCAAGAGCGAGCTGGTGCGCGAATTCGCCAGATCCGTGAGCGATGAGTGCACGGTTCTGATTGGCAAGTGTTACGAGCGTGAAGCTGTGCCTTACAAGGCCATGGATGGCGTGGTCGATGCACTCGCCGCTCTGCTCAGTGAGCGCGAGCCCGCCGAGTTAGCCCATCTGATGCCACCAGACGCCGAGCTATTGGTGCAGGCCTTTCCCGTGCTCAAGCGAATTCGCAATTTTGGCCGTGTAGCCTCGGAGGACACTCGCGACGTCCACCCTGCCATCTTGCGAGCGCGGGTCTTTCGATCGCTGCGGGCCATGTTGGCCTCGCTGGCAACCGAGCGCCCTTTGCTGGTCGTCATCGACGACTTGCAGTGGGCCGACCAGGATAGTCTGGACCTGCTCAAGGCGCTGATGCTGCAGCCACAGGCACCTGCCCTCTTGCTGGTTGCGACGGTGGGCGCGTCGTCGGATCCGCGCAAGCAAGAGGAGAGCGAAGAGCGACTGCGCGTCATCGCCGAGCGTACCGAGCTGCGCATGGGTCCCCTCGACACCGAACACGCCGTGCAACTGGCGACGCGCTTGGCCGCCGAGCTTGGCGCAAGCAGTGCCGACCCAGCCAAGGTTGTGCAGGAAGCTGGCGGACACCCCTTCTTCATCGAGGTGCTGTTGCGCTACTGCTACACCAAGGGTCGCAGTGGCGGCGTCAGCCTGACCGAAGCCTTGGCTAGGCACATCTCTGAGCTCGAAGCAGGCAGTCGTCAGCTCCTCGAACTCTTAGCCGTCGCCGGGCGCCCCATTTCTCGCACGCTGGCGGCCAAAGCGGCACAGATTCCACTCGATGAACTGCGCGAGCGAGTCGACGCATTGCAGAGCGAGAAGCTGGTGCGCGGGGATGGCGTTCGCAACACTGACAGCATCGAGGTCTATCACTCGCGCGTTCGCGAGGTCGCACGCACCTTGCCGGCCAACGAACGCTGCGCCTACTATGAGCGACTCGCCCTGACCTACGAAAGCCAGGATGAGCCCGATCCAGAAGCTCTTGCGCACTTCTGGGAGGGCGCCGAAGATACGGTTCGCGCTGTCAGCTACATGGAAGCGGCGGCCGAGCGCGCTACGGGAGCTCTGGCCTACGAACGCGCCAGCCACCTCTACGGGGAGGCAATTCGATTGCGGCAGACAAGCGGCGTCGCGATTGGCGATCTATGGGAAAAACTGGCGGTTGCTCTGGTCAATGCCGGCCGCGGCAGTGACGCAGGAGACGCCTTCGCCAGCGCGGCCCAGAGCGCGGCCCAGAGCGCGGCCCAGAGCGCGGCCCAGAGCGCGGATGGTGCACGGGTACTGGAGCTGCGCAGCCGAGGCGCCGAACAGCTCCTGCGCTGTGGACGCATCGACGATGGCATTGCGGCCATGGGACCGGTGCTCAAGGCCTACCACTTCAAGGTACCGACCACCCGTGGTCAGATTCTGCGCGACTTCCTCTTCGAGCGAGCGATGTTGCGTATTCGCCACCGTGGCCTGCTCTTCACGAGCAGGCCCGAGACAGCGGTGGACGATGACTCCCTGGGTCGGATCGATGCCTGCTGGGCATCGACCATCGGCCTATTCAACGTCGACCAGCTGCGTGCGCTGGCCCTACACACGCGACACTTCCGGCTGGCGCTTGGTGCTGGCGAACCACGACGTGTGTCACGCGCTATGGCGCTCGAAGCCACGGGTGCGGCGGCTCTCAGCTACAACCCCGTGAAGACGGCCGCTCTCCTTGACCGAGCGAGCGCGCTTGCCGAGCCACTCGACGGCCCCTTCGCACTGGCTTGGATCGGCGTCAATCGCGCCGTCGTTCACTACTTGCAGGGCGACTGGGCACTGGCGACCGAGCACTGCCTGTCGACGCTCGAGGTCTTGCAGACGCAATGCACGGGGGTCGAGTGGGAGCTGCAATCCCTCAAGCTCATCCTGCGATGGGTTCGCGCGTTCCGTGGCGACCTTGCCGACATGCGTGAGGAAGTCCAGCAAACCCGAGTCATGGCGCGTGACACCGGCGACCTCTATGCCGAGCTGGGTGCCTGCTCAGGTTTACCCAATGTCGTCTACCTCATGGCCGATCAACCTGAGCTGGCCAGGGAGATGTGCAGCGATGCCATCGGCCGTTGGACACAGGACGGCTTCCACTTGCAGCACATGATGGATCTCTACGCACAGACCCAGATCGATCTCTACGAAGGCCGCGGCCGAGATGGCCTCGCGCGCATCGAAGGATCGTGGAAGGCGCTCAAGCGTTCAGGCCTCTTTCAAGTGGGACTCAACCGGATCTTGATGTTCGACCTCAAGGCTCGCGCCGCCCTGGCCTGCGCCGCACAGGAACGCGACTCGGCGGCGTATCGTGTGGCCGCCGCAGCTGCCAACACCTTGGCCAAGGAGCCTTATGCGTGGGCAAGAGCCCTCGCCGAGCTCACTCGCGCGCAGCTCCCCGAGCGCGAGAACGCAAATTACGGCGCCGCCGGCAAGCTCCTGGAGCGCTGCTCCATGGATCTGCAGGCGCTGGTCGCATCCGCCATGGCCCACTCACAACGCGCCACCGCGCTCGACACCATCGCCAACCGAGGTGTCGTCAATCCCGACAAGTACCTGCGACTGATCATCGCAAGCTCGACGAGCTTGAGCGTGGGCTAGCGAACGAAAACCTCGGCCACCTCTCTGCGCA
>JAHEAK010000706.1 GCA_024642805.1 Kofleriaceae bacterium
ACATGAGAGTTTGGCGGTCATGAGAAGGTGTCGGCGCTGCGCCGTTTTGCTGATCGGGCTGGCGGCATGCGTCGGTCGTGAGGATGGCAAGCCGCGCGCGCAAGAGTCAGTGCCAGCGGTGGCGGAAGATCCAGTCGAGCCGGCCGCGCTGCCAGACGCTAAAGAGATCTATTACGAAGGCTATCTCGCCGACGTCCTGGGCGGCGACCAGCGCAAAGCCACCGAGCGCTACAACCAGACCCTGGTTGCCGGCGCCGACGAGCCGACCTTGGCGGCTGAAGCTGCGTTGCGCCTGGCCGGGTGGGCGGAAGGCAATCGACAGCGCCTTCTTGCCATGGACCTGGCGGTGCGGGCATCTGTGCTTGGCGCCGATGTACCGCGCATCAAAGAGGAGGCCGACAAGCTGCGCCGACGCATTGCGACCACGGTGCGAGCGCAAGACGTCGAGGTGCGCGGCCCGGCCGCAGGTACGGTGCTCGCCGGCGTCAGCCCGGCTGTGGCGCAACAATTTGCCGATGCCGAGGTCCTGCTGAGCGCGTATCACCGGCGGGTCTTGCAGCCGCGCCTCGAAGCGCTCGGCGCCAGCTTGCGTGGCAAGCGGACGAGTATGGAGAGAGCGGTGCGCGCCTATCGCGAGGTTGCCGAGTCGGGGGTTCCCGAGGCGCAGGTGGCGGCCGAGTTCCGCATCGCCAGTCTTTACTACGATTTTTCGCTCTCGCTCACCTTCGAGTTGCCGGGCGAACTCGATCCTGATGTGGCCAGCAGCATGCGCAACTCCTTGCGTTCCGAAGTGAGTCAGTTGCGCGCCAAGGCCCAGTCGGGATATTCGCGCAGCCTGGCCGTGGCCAGCGGCGCCGGTCCCACCGTCGAACAGTGGAGTGAAGCGGCCGCGATCGGGCTTGCCTCGGTGGACGACCTCTTGCGTGGCGGCAACTAATGCGCGATGCCCGCAGCTTCTTGCGAGGCTAGGGCAAATTAGGTACGCCAGGGGCCGTGAGCACTCGCATCTACATCGATGGCCAGGTGACCGGACCCGAAGAGGCCAAGATTTCGATCTTCGATCGCGGCTTTCTCTACGGTGACAGTGTCTATGAGGTCCTGCGTACCTCGCGCGGTCACTTGGTGGATTTTGAGCGCCACCTCGAGCGCCTGCAGCGGTCCGCGGATGGACTGGCACTGCGTCTGCCCGATGTGGCTATCGTGCGTTCTGCCATCCGCGATTGTCTTGCGGCGGCCGACAACGAGGAGAGCTACCTGCGGATCGTTGTGACGCGTGGCTGCGGCGAGGTCGGGCTCGACACCTCGCTTGCCGGCGGCCCAACCCTCATCGTCATCGCCAAGCCGCTGGTCCTGCCCAGCGACGAGATGTACGCCTCGGGCGTTGCCGTGCGTCTGGTGAACGTGCAGCGCACATCGGCCAAGGCTGTCGATCCATCGGTGAAGTCGGGAAACTACCTAAACAACATTCTTGCGCTTGCCGAGGCCAAGCGGGCAGGCGACTACGAGGCCATCATGTGCGATCGAGAGGGTTGGATCGCCGAAGGCAGTAGCTCGAACATTTTTCTGGTCGAGGGCGAGCTCATCTCGACACCCAATTTGTCGGTGGGACTACTGGCCGGCATCACCCGCCAGCGGGTCATCGAGCTGGCGGCTGGCCTCGGTCTGCGCGTGGAAGAGACGCGCCTGCTGCCCGAGCGTCTGCGCGACGCCGACGAAGCCTTTCTCACCAGCTCGATTCGCGGCGTACTTCCCATCGCCCTCGTCGATGGCAAGGCACTGCGAGGGGGGGCGCCTGGCAAGACGAGCGCTGCGATCATGGAGCAATACCAGGCCTTCCTCAGTCGTGTGGGGCAGGCTTCCTAGACTATACTGGCAGCCATGGCACGCATGGACGCAGGCAAACTTCGCGACCAGGCCGCAGGCGCCGTGGCAAAGGGCCGACACAAGAAGGCTCTTGAGGCGTATCTGCAGCTCGAAGAAATCGAGCCGCTGGAGGGCGGTTGGTCCAGGCGAGCGGGCGAAATGCACCGGCAGCTTCGCAACGAGTCAGCGGCGATCGAGGCCTTTGCACGCGCCGCTCGTCGGTACGCGGCGCAGGGCTTTCTTCTCAAAGCGGTGGCAGCGTGCAAGATCATCCTGCGCATCGAGCCAAGCAACGAGGAGGCCCACGCGCTCTTGATCGGCTTCAATACCGAGCGCGGCTTTGCGCCGCTCGAGGATGCGGGGGCAGGCGCGAGCACTCCCACGCAAGCAGCGCGTGCGCAACCAACGCCCGTACCCGAGCTCGCCAAGGAAGGCGCACGCCCCACCCATCCCGGCCTCATGCTCGACTTGGACGCTCCGATCGAGTCCCTCAGTCTTCACGACGAGGTGCGTGGCTCCGTCGAGCGCCAGGTGGGCTCACTGCCAAGCGGTGTCTTCGAAATCGCTTTGGAGAGCGAGGATGACGATGACGATCTGCTTATCGATCTCGGAGACAGCTCCGATGACATCAAGCGCGCCGCCCTGGCGCAGACGCCGCTCTTTTCGGCCCTCTCGCCCGCCAGCCTTGGACGTCTGCTCGACAAGGTGCAGCTCATCGAGCTACCAGCCGGCCAGCTCTTGTTTCGACAGGGCGACCATGGCACCGGTCTCTTTGTGGTGGTGGAGGGGCGTGTCGCAGTCAAGACCGAGGGGGCAAACGCGGCCGTCCTCGGCGAGCTGAAGGATGGTGATTTCTTCGGCGAGATTGCGGTAGTCACCAACCAGCCGCGCACCGCGAGTGTGCAGGCGCTCACCGACACCGACCTGCTCTGCGTAGAACGGCATCACCTGCGCGAACTCATCTCCGAAGAGCCGGAGGTCCTGCCCGTGCTCTTGCGCTTTCTCCGAGAGCGACTGGTGGGAAACCTCGTGCGCACGAGCAAGCTCTTTGCGCCCTTCCAAGATGCTGGCGGCGCAGAGCTCATCAAGCGCTTTAGCTTTCTAGAGGTCGACGCCGGCACCACCCTGGTACGTCAGGGGCAGGTCTCGCCGGCACTCTACATTGCCATGTCTGGCGCATTCTCGGTGGATCGCCACCAGGGCGAGCAGGTGCAGCACCTGGCAGATTTGGGAGCCGGCGATGTCTTCGGC
>JAHEAK010000707.1 GCA_024642805.1 Kofleriaceae bacterium
CGCAGTCCCCACAAAGAGCCAGGCGATGTTGGAGGAAGCCACAGCGAAGAGCAGGAGGCCAACCGGGCTAGCGATGGCGCCCAGGAAGAAGAGCAGCATGACGGGTGGAAAGAGCACGGCAGCAAAATCCCGGCTGCCTCCGTGTTGCATCTCGGCGTCAGTAAAGAATCGGTGATGTTGCAGCGTGTGCCGTTTGAAGAGCAGACCCAGGCCCTGGCGGCGGTGATGCATGGGCCCGCGATGCACTCGATACTCGACAAAGTTTGCAAACAGAAAGGTCGTCGGAATCACCGCCAGCTCAGAGATAAGAACATTTCGTACGTGCGAGAAGGCAACAATGACGACTGCCAGGGCCCCGACACTTGTAAACGCGAAGTGCAGCCAGCCGCGGTAGTGCCTCGAGATGTGCTCGCGGCGATACTGCTCGCGAAACTCAGCGACTCGGGCGTCCATAGCACAAGTGTAGCGCTTCCCGGCCCGCTGTCCCTCGCCTCGCGGGGTGAGCCCCAACCATGCGCCCGAGCTCGACTATCTGGTTTTTGCCCCGCCCGCTAGGCAAAGGCACATGCAAGCTCGTACAACCTGGTGATGACCCTATCGTGGCCAAACACCCAAGTCGCTCTGCTCGTGGCTCTGTGCACGGGAGCTTTTTCATGCGCCAAGAAAGGCAATCATGTCGATTCCCCGCCCGCGGAAGCCACCACTCCTGCGACGACGACGGCGAGCGCGACCATCGACGCCGCAGCGCAAGCCGCCCCCGCAACCATGGAAGCCAGCTGGACGGACTACTTTGAGGCATTCAAGAGCGCCGCGGCCGCACGTGACCTGAAGGCCCTGGCACCGTTGACCCTGATCGGCGCCGACATTTCTCAGGAGACATTCGACGGGCTAGCCGCCAACTTTCTCACCGATCCTGTGCTCGCCCAACTCGCCAAGACCGACGCGGGCAGCATCGAGCCCAGCAATGAAGAGGGCGAAGCGGTCTACGAATTCTCCTGGTCGGAGACCTACATCGTCGACGACGAGGAGCTCGGCAGCGGCCTCTACTTCTACTTCAAGAAGGTCGACGGCAAGTTCAAACTCTTTCGACTCCTGGCTGCCGGCTAAGGGGCTCGCCGAGCGCTGGCGCTAGATCGAGCTGCGCGTGGCCACGCCGAGGATCATCGGCCGCACAATGCGCGGCCCTATCGACATACGTTGCTCTTCGATCCTGCCGAGCTTGAAACCGCCGCTCTCGATGCTGGCGCGTGTGTCGCGATTGACGTGGCAGTGGGCGGCAATGAGCCCCCACACGGGTTGATAGCGTCGCTGTCGCTTGCGATTGCGCTCATCGCTGGGATCGAGGACGTGCTCGACGAAGGCCAGCTTACCGCCGGGACGCAGCACGCGGTGAATCTCGCGCAGCGAGGCCTCTGGATCGCGCACCGAGCAAAGCACCAGCGTGCACACCACCCAATCGAACTCGTGGTCGGCGAAGGGCAAGCTCTCAGCGCTAGCTTCGCTCACCTCGGCAGCAAGATGGCCACTGTGTAGCTTGGCCTGCAGTCGGGCACGCATGTGCGGATCCGGCTCGAGTAGAACCAGGCGCTTGAGGCCCTTGGGATAGAAGCCAAGGTTGGCTCCCGTGCCCGCACCAAGCTCGAGAACCTTGCCCGATAGGCCAACGAGCAGCTCCTGCCGCCACGCGGCAATATGCCGGCGCTCAGCGACACGCATCACGCCATCGTAGATGCGTGCGCCGAGCCAACTCATCTACAGAGACTCGATGACCAGGGTGATGCCCTGCCCGCCGCCGATGCACATGGTGACAAGACCGTAGCGCTCTTTGTTGCGGCGCATGGCGTAGGCACAGGTCAGAGTAAGAATGGCGCCGGTCGCTCCCAGCGGGTGACCGAGGGCAATGGCGCCGCCCATCGGATTGACCTTCTCGGCGTCGATGCCCATCTTGCCAAAGTCGCGGATGCAGGCCAGGGCTTGCGGGGCAAAGGCCTCATTGAGCTCAACGCGATCGATCTGCTTGCCCGTGATGCCAGCGTTGGCCAGCGCGATTTCAGTGGAAGGCACCGGCCCGTAGCCCATGATCTTGGGATCGCAGGCAGCCACACCCATACCGGCGATGCGTGCCAGTGGTTTGGCGCCATGCTTGGCGGCATCGCTCTCCTTGCCGATGACCATGGCGGCCGCGCCGTCGACGACGGCTGAAGCGTTGGCTGCGGTGACGATGCCACCCGCCTCGAACGCCGCTGGCAAGGTCGCCATCTTGGCCAGCGAGACGTTGTCCATAATGTGCGTGTCGTGCTCGACGGTGATCGAGGCATCGCCTGTGTGAACGTGCACGGCAATGGTCTCTTCCGCGAAGTGGCCGGCGTCGCGGTTTTGCTTGGCCAGCTCTTGCGAGCGGAAGGCGAAGGTGTCAGCTTCTTCGCGGCTTATCTCGTAGCGGCGACCGAGCTCCTCGGCGGTGTTGGCCATGGCCATCTGCGCCGATGGATCGTAGAGGCACATGAGCAACATGTCTTGCAGGTGCGTGCCCGCGGGCAGCGCTTTGCTGTCGATAGGCCCGTACTTCTGCACGGCCTCGCCGACCTTCTTGCCGCGGAAGTTGTACAGGCAGAAGGGGTACTGCATGGACTCGCCGCCGCCGACGACCATGAAAGGTCGCTTCTTGTCGTGGCGCATGCCAGCCAGAATCATCTCCGAGCCGACCGCGATGGCCTCGGCACCCGAGCCACAGATGCGAGCAACCGTGAGGGCCGGAACGCTCTGATCGAGACCACCGCGCCAGGCCATGCCTTTGGCGCCGTAGATGGAATCGCGATGCGAGTGCTGGGCCATGCCCATGATGGTGTGGCCGATGAGGCCTTTGTCGAGATTGGTGTGCTCGAGGGTGCCTTTGATGGCCATACCGCCCAGCTGGGTGCTGGTGAAGTTCGAGTACAGGCCGGGCTCGCGGTTGTTGTGCAGCATGTCGGCTCGCGGGATGCGCTTGCCGCCCTCGAGGATGACGATGGATTCGGTTTTTGACATTGGTATTGTCCTACTTCTTCTTATTCGTTGAGGAAGAGAGCGGGCACGCGCGGCCCGTTTTTGCATGAAGTTCGTCATGCC
>JAHEAK010000708.1 GCA_024642805.1 Kofleriaceae bacterium
GAAGCGCGCCTGGTGTCGGAACTGCCACATCCCGCTGGCGGCGCAGCAAGAGGATAGCGATGCGGCTCGGCTCCTGCGTGACGAAGGCGTCAACTGCATCGCCTGCCACGTTCGAGGCGACACCTTCTATGCCTTGCGCAAGCGGGCGAGCTCGCCGCACAACACCAAGGCGACGCCCGAGTTTGGTAGTGATGTCTTTTGTGCGAGCTGCCATCAGTTCAACTTTCCCGTCTTCGATGAGTCGAGCAACTACCTGAGCTACACCAAGCAGCCCATGCAAAAGACCGTGGAGGAGTTCCGCTCGGGGCCATTTGCCAGCTCGCACACCTGTCGTGATTGCCACGCAAATACGCCCGGCAAGCACGCCTACCGTGGTGGACACAGCCTGGCGATGCTGCAGCAGGCGCTGGCCTTCGAGGTCTGTCGCGCAGGCGGAGCGCTGCACACCAAGCTCACCAATCAGGGCGCCGGCCACAATGTGCCGACCGGCGACGTCCATCGAAACATGGTCGTGAAGGCATGGCGTTCCACGGCTCCAGAAAAACTCCAAGAGGCATTCTACGGGCGGCGCTTCAAGCCCTTGCTTTCCGGTGGCAAGCGAACCATTTGGGACTCGTCGATTCCGCCGAATACCTATCGCCGCTGGAAGCTCAACCCTGAGCGACTTGGCGGCAGCGTGGACGAGGCCGTCAATTTCGAAGTGCGATACCTCTACGGCAGTCGCGAGGTCTATCCGCAGGGCTTTGCGGAGCCCGCGTACCAGACGGTCTTTCGAGTGCGCAAGGCGGTCTCGGAGCTGCCGGCGTGCCCTACTAAGGACTGAGTCGCGTCCTGCCACTGGTCCCCGGCTTGCCCCAGGGCTTGACCCTGGGCTTGACCCCGGCTTGACCCAGGCCTGGCAAGAATGGCTCAGGAGATGCGACAGGCGCTCTTGCCAGTCGGCACGAGGAGCGCGACGAAGATGCCAGCCAAAAAGCCCAGCTCGGACGCATCCTGCCAGCCGACCCAATGTTGCAGGCCAGCTCCGACGAGAGACATGAGGATCACGACCGCGATCCGCCGGGGGCTAGTGAGCAATCAAAGCATGCGGGTAGTCTAGCGCAAGAGCGAGGCGCGGCCAGCCTGGAGGTGAAGTGCCCTGCGCGAGGTCTGCGCGAGCGTCCTGGGCAGACGCTGGCTTAGGGGCACAGGCCTGGCTGGGGAAGACCCGCGCTCCAGGTGTCGCCACTGCGACGGATCGACGAGCCGGCAGGAGCACTGCCAACGTCGACCGCAGAGGGCGCGCCGGTGGCATCAGGCAGCGAGTTGCTGTTCGTCGAGCCATAAACGACCGAGTCAATCGGGATGCTCGAGGCGCTGATGTCAGCCGCAGGGCCGCTAAACAGCGCCACGCCGTCGGCGACGCTTCCGCTGTTTTGCAGGTCGGGCACGAAATCGGCGGCGACACCGGCCACGCCATCGCTTTGTGCGCCAACCACCAGACAGCCGCCGGCGGGAATGGTCCCCGAGAGCTGAAGCCGTCCGTAGGAATAGTTCGTACCACCCCAGCCCAGGGAGTACTGCGAAAGATCGATCTCGACCGAACCCGGGTTTTCGAACTTAACCCATTCGGCGGTAGCATCGTCGCCGACGGCATCGTAGAAGACTTCCGCCAGCCGTGGAGCTGCTGCCGGTGGAGGCGGTGGCGGTGGTGCGCTTCCGGGAAGGAGTCCGGCGGTGAGCTGACACATCTCGCGATCGGCAACCTTGCCGAAGACGATGTCCTGGGGCGGGAAGTTGAACTGGTTTGGATTGACGGTGGTGTTGTCGTAGCGGCAGGTGGTGTGGATGCTCGATCCCGCAGGCAGTTCCAGGGGCTCGCGCAGCCAGTAGGTGCCTTGGTGCTCGAAATCCCACTCGACGTCAGCGAGGCAGGTGTCACCGCTCGGGCGCTCGATGACCACTTTGAAGTCAGTGCCCAGCTGGTGCATGTGCGGGGTGATGGAATAGAGAGTGACTGGCGCATCGAAGACCTTGCGGGCTTCGACCTCGAACTCGGAGTCGTTGGCGGGCACGGTGAACTCTTCGTTCTTCACCAATCCGACCGTAAGCTCCTCTATGACCTCATCGGCAAGCAGCAGGCCGATGCGGGTCTTGTCGACGATGGTTTCTTGCGAA
Source organism: Kofleriaceae bacterium (assembly GCA_024642805.1). Classification (GTDB taxonomy): domain Bacteria; phylum Myxococcota_A; class Polyangia; order Haliangiales; family Haliangiaceae; genus NORP324. Next base: position 2,158 of record JAHEAK010000708.1, read on the forward strand.
GGCGAGTAGTGAACCTCGGCGATGAGCGCCGCACCCTCGGGGATGCGGATGCCCAGCCCGCTCTTGAGCGAGAGCGGCTGGCTGCCGGGGAACCACATGCCGACCAGCGTGGTTGGAAAGCCGAAGTCGCCCTCGAATCCGGGTCCGTGTACTTCCGGGTTGTCCAGGGCGAAAGCGGCCTCGCGCGCCAGGGCTTCGTCGCGAGGTCCGACAAAGAGAGTCACATGGTGCACGATGTGCGAGAGGCCAGCGCCGCCAGGCGTGCCCGGTATGGCTTCGAAGCCGGTGATGAACTTGTCAGCGCCAAAGTCGGTAGGGATGACGAAGCGACGGAAGATGTCTCGGGTGATCGTTCCCGGCACCGCAAAGCCGGCTTCGTTGTTGGGCATGTCGACGTCGGGGGCGCCCATCAGCCACTCGCCATCGGGGAATTGCAGTGGCGGCGGCAGGTCCGCGGGGTCGCCTTCCGGGGCACCTTCGCTCGCCCAGGCGGCAAAGGTCTCGATCTCCTCTTGGGTGAGGCGTCGCGATCCCAGGAAGGTTTCGGGCTCGCTGCAACCAGTGCCAAGTCGCACCGGCATGCCTTCAGGCATGCGATGGCTCATGACGGCGTCGACGATGTTGGTGGCGTGCGGACTGGTGTCCTGATAGCTCAAGAGCGGAAAGGGGCCCAGACCATCAGGGCGGTGACAGGACTGACAGTGCTGCTGCAAGAGGCGCACGATCTGATTGGAGTAGGTGACGTCGGCAGGAGGCGCTGCATCGGCGCCAGCGGGCTCGGCCCTGTCGTAGGGGCCGCACGCTGCGAGGCTGGCGAGACAGGCCAGCAGCAAGGGCGATCGCCTGTGCGGCGCGCGGGTCGACAGGCAGGGAGCGTGAGGAGAAGACATTGTGAAGGTCATACGCAAGGTTTGGGCCATGTCTAAGTGTTGGAAGTTATGTAGAACTGGT
>JAHEAK010000709.1 GCA_024642805.1 Kofleriaceae bacterium
GCCCGCAAACTTGTTGTCAGGCTCGCCGTCGCCGTCGAGGTCAAAGCCGTCTGCCTCCACACCAATGGCAAGGCTGGAGAAGACCATCTGGTTGCTGCCAGCCATAGGCACAATCGGCGCCCCCTCGCACTCGGCGGCTGGCTCGAGAATGTCTTCTCCCTTGGTGCCCGAGTCGCCACAGGCGGCAAGTCCGACAAGCACCACACACCACATTCGAAAGCTCTTCATGAGCGGACAGTAGACACAGGCCCTTTCGCTGAGCAAGCGCTAGCAGGCCCATGCAAGCACCAGTGTCGCGGCTTTGACCACAATGCAATCGGCAAAGAATCGACGGCCAATTTCTTAACCCTTGACCTGTGCGGGCTCGGCGCCCTAGGCGCAGCCGCCCTGGCCCCCGAGTTGGCAGCACAGTCCCACCAGAAAACGACAACCGAAACGCAAGATTCGCGTGTGCGAGCCCGCCACCATGCTTACGAGCGGTGCCCGCGATGCGTTATGCTTTGCCCAATGTCGCGCGCACGCTCAGCCACTACCTTTCCAAGCGGTAAGATCAAGATCCTTCTCTTCGAGAACATTCACGAATCGGCGAGCGCCATTTTCGCGAACCACGAGTGCACCGTCGAGACCGTGAGTGGAGCGCTGCCTGAGAAGGAACTGGTCGAGCGCATCAAAGGCGTGCACATCGTCGGAATCCGCAGCAAGACGCAGATCACCAAGCGCGTCCTGGAAGCGGCCGACTACCTGCTGGCTGTTGGGTGTTTCTGCATCGGCACCAATCAGGTCGATCTGAATGCGGCCAATCGCATGGGCATCCCGGTGTTCAACGCGCCCTTCTCCAACACCCGCAGCGTCGCCGAGCTCATCATGTCTGAGATCGTCATGCTGGCTCGCCGCCTCGGCGACTGTGTTCGTGAGCTACACACCAATCTGTGGAACAAGTCGTCCACCGGTTGCCACGAGATTCGCGGCAAGGTTCTGGGCGTGGTCGGCTACGGACATATCGGCAGCCAGGTGGGCGTCCTTGCCGAGATGTTCGGTATGCGCGTCATCTTCCACGACATCACCAAGCGCCTGCCGATGAGCAACAGCCGTGAAGTCGAGAGTCTCGATCAGCTCCTGGCGGAATCGGATTTCGTGACCTTTCACGTGCCCGCAACGCCGGAGACCAACGGCATGATGCAGGCCGAACACATCGCCAAGATGAAAAAGGGCAGCTACTTGCTCAACGCCAGCCGCGGCAGCGTCATCAACCTCGAGGCGCTGGCCGAAGCCCTCAAGAGTGGCCACCTGGCGGGCGCCGCCATCGATGTCTACCCCAAGGAGCCACGTGGCAATGGTCCCGGCTTCGAGTCGCCGCTCGTTGGTCTCAAGAACGTCGTGCTCACCCCGCACATCGGTGGCTCGACCGAAGAGGCGCAAGAGAACATCGGCGTGGAAGTCGCCACCGCCTGCATGGGCTTTATCAACAAGGGCACCACGGTGGGCTCGGTCAACTTCCCGCAGGTCGAGATGCCGCTCAAGCCCGGCGCACACCGCATCCTCAACGCGCACCGCAACGTGCCTGGTGTGATGGCGGAGATCCTCAAGATCTTGTCGAGCCACGATGCCAACATTCACGCCCAAAATTTGGCGACTGACGAGCACATCGGCTACCTGGTCACCGATCTGGATCAGAGCGTGTCTGACGATGTGAAGATGGCCATTGCCGCTCTGCCGACCAGCATCAAGACCCGCATCCTGTACTAGGGAGGGCGGGCGCGTCTCGCCGCACAGCCTGTTCGGGGCGCCATCGAAGCGTGCCGTATGGCGCCCGTGCTAGCATGACGGCCGTGCAGAAGCAGGCGACCCCCATGCAGGCAGAGCGTCTGGTCAAGTGGGTCTTTGCCAGCCTCACCTTCCTCTTCATCCTCTTCATCGTCTACGCCAGCTGGACGCCAGCCGATGGCAGTGGTGGCGAGGGCGGTCTGCTCGAGGGCCTCAAGAGCCCCGGCGAGATGTTTCGCGGCCACAACCTGCGCGACATCGCCACCAACATCCTGCTCTACATGCCGCTGGGTTTCTTCCTGGCGCTGTCATTGAGCATGACCAGGCCGCGCTTTTTGAGCCCCTGGCTCTTCTTTGGCCTGGCGGTCAGCGTGACCATGGAGGTGGGACAGGGCTTCATCGGGCGCACGCCCGACGCCGTTGACCTGGTCACCAACGCCAGCGGCTTCGTGCTCGGCTATCTGCTGGTGGTCGCCGCCGTGCGTTTCTACGGACTCAATGCGCTGGTCTTCATGGGCTTTGCGCCCAGCGACGCGCAAGACCGTCGAACCCAGAGCATCGCGGCCTTTCGCTTCATCGCGATCTGCATCTACGTGCTCATTGCCCTCTTGCCCTTCGACGTTTCGGTCAAGCTCAGCGACATTTATGCGCAGCTCTTGCCCGATGAAAGCGGTGCTCCCAAGATCATCCTCGATCCGCTTTACACGGTCTCCGATTGGCAGCACAACGGCCTCAAGTTGACTTTCGAGCTTTGGGCGCTGATGCCCATGGCAGTACTCACGGCCTTCCTTGGCGGTGTGCGCGGTCGACTGCGAGTCTTCGCGCCGATCTTCACCAGTGTCTCGGTCGCCTTCCTGTGCGAGCTAGCGCAGGTGTGCATCATGTCCAGGACCACGGATATCGTCATGCTGCCGGTGGCGCTGATAGCAGGGCTTCTGGCCTGGCTCTTGGTACGCACCTGGTTCCGATTGCAGCATGTGGACACCAATAGCGGCGAGCTCAAGGCGGTTCGCTGGCAGGAACTCAGCCTTGCTCTGCTCGGGTACGCGCTTTTGATCGGGCTTTTCGCCTGGTCTCCCTTCGAGTTCGAGACCAACGTCGAAGCGGTGGTCAGCAAGATACGACACGAGAGCAACCTCATCCCTTTCCGCGAACACTTCTCGGTGCGAAGCCTCGGCAGCGCGGTCGATATCGTCAAAGAGGCAGGCCTCTTCGTTCCCTTTGGCCTCTTGTGGGCGCGCCTACTGGTCGAAATCCGACCGCACATGCCCCGCATTCACGTACTGGCCATTGCCACCATCGCCAGTGGTTGTTTTGCGTGTTTTACCGAGCTTACCCAGG
>JAHEAK010000096.1 GCA_024642805.1 Kofleriaceae bacterium
CTCGCAGGCAATACCTCATCGCCACCGAGGTCTACGAGCGCAAGATGGAGAGCTGCCGGCAAGATCGCCAGAGCTGCCGCAAGCCGCCGACCGAGCCACGCCTGCAATTCAAAGAGAGCGAGGAGCTCTACCGCACCCTGCTCGCTGACCACCCCGGCTTCCGACGCACCGATCTGGTCCTCTACCTGATTGGCTTCGCGGCCCAGGAAGACGGTCGCCATGAGGAGGCCTTGCAGTTCTTTGGCCGGGTCGTTCAGAGCTATCCCGACTCGCCGCTTTTTGGCGACTCCTGGCTCATGATCGGCGAGCACTTCTTTGCCGGCGGCAAGTGGGAAGAGGCTCGCACGGCCTACACCGAGGTCCTCAGCCACCCGGAGGCCGAAGGCTACGACCTGGCTCTCTTCAAGACCGCCTGGTGTGACTGGAAGCTCGGCGAGACCGAGCGAGCCGCCAAGCGCTTCAAGCTGGTTCTCGATCTGGCCGCCGAAGCAGAACGCAGCGGTACCGAGCGTGAGCGACGCAGACGCTCACAGCTGCGCGACGAAGCCCTCGACTACCTGGTGCTGGTCTTCACCGAAGATCCCAACATCAAGGCCGGCGATGTCTTCGAGTTTTTGGCTTCGATCGGCGGCGAGCGGTACTCCAAATCGGTCATCGTCAAGCTGGCCGAGGTGTTCTACACGCAAGGCGACTACGACAGGTCGGTGGAGGCCTATCGCTTCCTCATCGTCGACAACCCGGGCAGCGTGCAAGCCGCGTCCTACCAGCGCCACATCGTCGACGCCTACCTCGAGGGCTTGGACCAGGACAAGGCCATGGCCGAGATCAAGGTCCTGGTCGAGGATTACAAGCCAGGGAGCGCCTGGGCCAAGGAAAACGCTCGCCACAAAGAGGCCGTGGAACGAGCCTACCAGGGCACAGAGAAACTCGTACGCACCATGGCCAAAGGCTTCCATGCCGATGCTCAGGCCCTCGAGAAGAGCCAGAAGGCCATCGACAAGGACGCGTACAAGCGCGCGGCCGACGTCTACGGATTCTACTTAGAGAGCTTCGACAAGGACAAGAACGCCGCCGAAGTTCGCTTCCTGCACGCCGAAATCCTCTTCTTCAAACTCGGAGAGCTGGAAGCGGCTGGCGACGAATACCTGATGGTTGGGCGCAGCTCTCCCGTGGGCAAGTGGCACAAGGATGCGCTGCTCAAAGCCATGGCTGCCTTCCGCAAGGCCCGTCCCACCAACGTCGACACCACCAAGAAGCGCGAGTTGCTGCCGGTCGACCGCAAGTTCGCCGAAGCAACCGACTTGTACGCGACCTTGTTCCCCGCCGATCCAGAGCTGGTCGGCGTCATCTACGAGAACGGTCAGCTCTTCTACGACTACGCAGACTACGACGAGGCCATCAAACGCTTCGGCCTCATCGTCACCAAGTACCCCGACCATCCCAACGCAGGTGCCGCTGGCGACCGCATCCTCGACGCTCTCAACAAAGGCGAGGACTACGAGAACATCGAGGACTGGGCTCGCAAGCTGCGCAAGGCGAAGTCCTTTCGCTCTCCCGAGCAGCTGGCCCGACTGGATCGACTCATCGTCGAGTCCATCGGAAAGTCTGGCGAGAAGTACGCGGCCAGCGGCGACTACGTAAAGGCGGCTGGCTTCTACCTGCGAATCCCAAAAGAGTTTCCGAATCACGCCTTGGCACCGCAGTCCGTCTTCAACGCGGCCGTGCTTCTGGAGAAGGCCAAGCGCCCCGAGCAGGCTGCCGACACCTATCTCAGCGTGAGCGATCGCTATCCAAAGAACGAGCTAGCAGAGAAGGCAGCGTTCACTGCCGGCGCCGTGTACGAGTCCATGGCCTACTTCGAGCGCGCGGCTGAAGCTTTCGAGCTCACCTCCGAGAAATACCCCAATGGCGACAAGGGCGCCGACGCCCTCTTCAACGCCGGCGTCTTGCGACAAGCACTCGGCGACAACAAGAACGCCATCAAACACTACGAGCTCTACGCCAAGCGCTACCGCAAAACCAAGAAGGACGCCCCCGAGGTCGCATTCCGTGTAGCTGTCGTCTACGAAGCCGCAGGAGATGATGGTCGCGCAGAGAATGCCTACAAGACCTACTTGCAGACCCATCGAGGTGGCGCGCACGAGATCGAAGCCCTGGCCCACTCAGGACGTGCCGCCTACAAGCTTGGCCAATACGGCCGCGCCGAACGCCAGCTCGCCGATGCGCTCAAGGCCTACAAGAAACTGAAGGGCGAGGAGGTCAAGGCCAACCGCAAGTTCGCCGCCGAAGCCCGCTACTACCAGGGCGAGCTGCTGTATCGCAAATACGACAAGGTCTCGCTGGAAGTGAAGCCGCGCCAACTCGACCGCGCCCTCAAACAGAAGATGAAGCTGCTCGAGCAGGCCTCGGATATCTATCTCAACGTGGTCGAGTTCGACAATGCCGCCTGGTCGACGGCTGCCCTCTTTCGCATCGGCTCGGTCATGGAGGGCTTTGCAAACTCCCTGCGCGACGCGCCGACCCCCAACGGCTTCAGCGAGGCGGAAGCGGAGATGTACCGCGAGGGCCTCGACAACGAGGTCATCACCATCGAGGAGCGCGCCATCGAGCTGTACACCACTGGCTATCGCAAGGCTCTCGAGCTGAAGGTCTACAACGAGTACACCAAGAAGCTGCGAGCCGCACTTGGGCGCATGGCAGCCAGCCAGTTCCCGCCCTCCAAGGAGGCGCGCGAGACCATGCGGCTTGGCGACCGAACGCCTGAGATCGACATCGCACGAGAGGTGATTCGCGATGAATAAGTTCTGGATCGCATTGGCACTATCCACCTGCGGCAGCTTCGTGGCCTGTGGCGGCTCCCAGTCGCGTTCAGTGGGCTCGTCGGCCAAAGAAGCGCCCAAGCTGCCGCCCGTCAATCCAAAGGCTCTCCGCGACTTCGACGCCGGCCTGCGCGCGCTCAAGCTTGGCGGTCCCAACGCCAACGAAAAGGCCATGAAACGCTTTCGCTCGGCCATCGACATCGACGGCAAGCTCTGGGAAGCCTGGCACAACCTCGGCGCTGTTCTCTTGCAATAAGGCAAGGACGACGAAGCGCTCGCGGCCTTCGACAACGCCCTCAAGATCAACCCCACGCATCAGCCGGCCATCGCGGGACGCGCCGAGGCCAATCGTCGTTCCGGTCACACCAAGGCAGCAGCCAAGGATTATCGACGACTCATCGAGCTCAACCCCAACTCGGTCGATGCCTATGCACGCGCCGCCTCGCTCCTGCGCCAGGGCGGAGACTTCGAAGACGGCCTCGACATCTTGCGCGAATGTCTGCGTGTTGCTGGTGCCAGCTCGACAATCTACGTCGAGCTTGGACTCATCTACTTGGCCCAAGGACGAGACGAACTAGCCAAGCTCGTCCTCGGCAAGGCCATCGAACTGGACGCGAAAGACCCGACCATTTTCAACGCGCTGGCATTGGTGGCCATGGGCGAAGGCGACGACCAGCTGGCCTTCAGCTACTTCGACAGGGCCTCTGAATTAGACCCGAAGTACGTCGACACGCGTTTCAACAAGGCGAACGTCTTGCTGGACGCTGGTGACTACAATGGAGCACTTACGGAACTCGAGGCCATCCTCGCCATCAACCCAGATGATCTCAATGCGCTGGTGGCACGAGGCATCGCCCAGCGCGGCTCTGGCAACCTAGATCGCGCCAGGCAGGACTGGGAGAAGGTCGCCAATCAGGGCAGTGGCCGTGTTCGCTCCGATGCCCTCTTCAATCTAGCGGTGTTGGAAATGGATTTCGTCATGGATGACAAGAAAGCCAAGGTCGCGTTGGACCGCTACCTGCAAAGCAGCAGTGACAAGCATTCTAAATACAAGGACGCGTTGGAACTAGAAAAGGATCTGGGGGAATGACACCCCTTCGCATGCGCTCACACGAGGGCCTTAGCCCCCTTTGGGCTTGTCGCTTTGCCGCGAGCATTCTTGGCGCACTTATGATGCTCGCACTGACATCGTCTCCTGCAGACGCACAGCGACGCAGGCGTCCCGCCAAGAAGAAGCCGACCCCCGTGTCGACGGTCAAGGAGTCCAAGGCCAAGGAGGGCGGCAAGAATCAGGTCTTCGACTTCACGGGTCTGGCCCTGGGCGCTTCAATGCGAACGCCACAGCTCCTATACTTCCTAGAGCGCGCCAGCGAAGAACTCGAGCGCGCCTCTCTGCAGCGTCGCTCCTTCGTCCCTGAGATGGTGCGCTCAATCTCGGAGGAGGGGCTGTGAGCCTGCGCAATCGAATCCACCTGCTAGTCGATCACAAGCCACGAGTCAGTGCATCCGCGCAGGTGCTTCGCGTCAGTCACATCTGGCGTGACGAAGTCATGAGCGACCGGGTCTACTACGAAGAAGACCCGGCCCCCGTCACCTTGGGCACCACCGGCACGGCCACCATCGTCACCCCCGAGCTCGGGTTCCCCGACGGCTTTGAGATCTTCCGCCCCGGTGCGCGCGGCTATGTGATGACCCTGGGCACGAAGATGTCTGGCGAGGTCCAGGTCGGCGGGCACAAGCAAAGCGTGCAGAGCTTTGTCGCCGCCGGCGCGTCCGGAGAACCGGGCGCCTTTCGCGGCGCCAGTGTTGGCCCCGGCGATTTTGGCCTCATCCATCTCGACAGTCGCGGTGAGCACAGCATCTTCTTTCAATTCGTCAAAGCCGGACCGGCGCTGCCCAAGAGTCCGATGGTTCGCGACTCGGCGCTCTTGCTGCCAGCCTTCGCCTTCTCCGCCGTTCTTGTCGGATTTTTTCTTATCTACGCGCTGGCCATCTACGACTACGCCGGCTCGGCCTTCTTGTGGCCAGGCAAGCGCGAATTCGTAGCCAATTACATGCTCAACCGCCCGCTCGAGGTCATCGAGGAGCCACCCGCCGAGGAAGTCAAGGCGGGCAAAGAAGACGCGGAGGAGGACGCCATTCCTGCCTCGACGGCCGGCGTCGAAGCCAAGTCTGGCGGCGAAGGTGAAAAAGAGCGCAAGCGCGACGAGGCGCCCGATAAGGGCGAACCAGACGAAGCGCTACCAACCGAAATTCAAGTCGGTCTTCTCAGCAAGAAGAGCCGCGAGACCTTCGACAAGGTACGCAACCGTGGTGGCTTCGATCAGAAGCTAGGCAAAGCGCTGGCCCGCCTCAGTGGCCCCGCCAATGACGGCTCAGCTATGGGCTTTGGGGATGGCTCCGGTACCGGCGTTGGCCCAGGGCAAGGCACGGGCACCTCGACCAAGGGCACGGGCAAGGGCGTCGGCGGCGGCGGCAGCGCACACGAAGACGTGCGCACACAAGGCGCACTCGACACAGGCGGCAAGCGAGCGGCACGTGGCACTCCTGGTGGCAACGGCGTCAAAGAGGTTGCCGTAACTCTCAAGACTGGCAAAGCCTCGGGCACCCTTGGTGGCCTCACGCCTGAGCAGATCCTCAAGGTCGTCAAGACCAGGCAACGCGCCATCCAGGCCTGCTACTCACGTGAGTTGCAGCGCAGCAAAGGCCTAAGTGGCACGATCACCATCGCGTGGAAGATCGACAGCGCAGGCGTTGTGAGTCGCGCCAAGGTTCGCTCGACGACCATGCGCAACGGCAGCGTCGAAGACTGCATCGTCCGCCAGGTCAACAGCATGAAGTTCCCCTCGCCCAAAGGCGGCGGCAGCGCGACCGTCAACTTCCCCTTCATCTTCAGCGGCAGCTAGACGCGAAGGACACACCCATGCATCCAATCAAGATCGTGAGTTCTCTGGCCCTGGCCTGCATCGTCGGCGCCAGCTGCACGACAGACCCGGTCTACGTGGATGCCCCAGACAATCTGACGGCTGGTGGCCCGAACGCCGATCCTGACGTTCCTGCGACGACCACCCTGACCTTGCCAATCCGCCTCGAAGAGACGAAGGAAGCCGAGGATCGCGCGGCGCTTGCCGCCGAGCTTGGCGTCGAGGTTCCTTTCATCGCGGTCGACGACATGGCTATGTCGCTGGAGTGGAACATTCGCAACCTCGGCGATGCCGACGCCAACGTCCGCATCTTGCTCAATGGCGCCAACGAATACTTCGCCTACGTGCCGGCCAGCTTCGTCGTCGATCCTGAGGAAGAGCCCGAACCACCGCCCTTGCTCGGCGATATCCCGCTACAAGTGCCCGCCGCTGGCAGCCTGCAGGGCGTCTTTCGCGAGGACCAAATGCGCGAGGCGTCTATCGATCTCGATCTCATCACGCGCGGTGGTCAGAATCCTTTTCGGGCCATGCTCGAGATCGACGAGGACATCACCGAAATCGAGGTGCTCGACGGCACACCGATTCCACTCAAGGCCGTTGCGCACTTGATTCGTCTCGATCTCACGCTGCTCTCCGATCAGGAAGTGGTCCTGGAGTACGCGGTACGACTCCGCTCCAAGCGCACCCCGAATTTGGTGCACGAGGAGGGACTGAGCGCTGCAGCCGGCGAGCTCACGGTTTTTGCACCCGTTGATTATGTGCCGCCCCCACCAGAAGACCCTGCGCCCTGATGACGGCCAAGCGAGTTTCTCGGTATAGTCGCGCTATGCGGAGTAGGCTCACGCTCATGGCAGCGACGCTGGTTGCGCTCACCAGCGCGCGCAGCGCCCGAGCGGATACTCGCCCTGTTTCCGTTGGCCCCTACGCGCAGGTCGGCATTGGCGGGCAGGCCATGATTGGCAAAGCCAAGCAGCACGCCGCCAAGGGCAGCAACTTCGTGTTGCACGCTGGCACCGACCTCTTTAAATGGTTCAGCGTCGGTGGTCGATTGGATCTGAGCAACCACGAAGCCACCGTGCCCGCGCCTCCAACCGGCGAGTACATGCAGTTCTACGGTCTGGCTGGCGAGGCTCGCCTCAGCGTCAACATCGGGCCTGTCGCCATATACGCGGAGGGCTCGCTTGGCTACAGCGCGGTCTCGACCAACATCCTCGAGAAGGTCAACATCCTCGAGCCCGGCCAACGCTTCTCCCCTACCCTGGGCGGCGGCGGCGGTCTCGAATACCAACTCCAAAATCGCCACTATGCCTTTGGGCTCGGAGGCGATTGGGTGATGTATCAGAAGTTCGATCGCATTCAGGCGGTCAGCGTGCTGGGCCAGCTGCGCTACACCTACTGAGCGCGTGCTGCGCTTCAGAGGAGCGCGCTGAGAGCCGCAAGACGGGACGCGCTCACGCCGCTCTCTGTGGCCGAAACGACGAAACCCGCCACAGCGGCGGGTCTCGGTAAGCTAGCAAAGCGTAGCCTCCGAAGAAGCCTGGCCCTGCCCGTGGTCTTGAAGTTGGTTTACAGGTCGATGGTGACTACACCGCGCTGTGGTTCGTCGGGCTCTTTTGGCTCTGCCGACTCTTCACGGTGGGTGTCGTAGAGAGGCAACTCGATGTACAAGGCCTCCCTCTCGCGTCGCTGCGCCTCTTCGCGTCGACGAATCTCTTCGATGATCCATGGATCCAGCATCGTATTTCCCTTTGAATCGTTGTTTCCGCGTTTGTGGGTTGAGGAGTGAGTGGATGATCCTTGCGTCGCGAACCGTGGTGCGTCCTTCTAAGAGTCTACTTGACGACCACTTCTACGATTCAACCTAGTGCAATAGACAGGCCGCTGCCTTTGGGAGATCCGTTTTCTTGATAAGCAGCTGATATTATATACGGTGCATCACAAGTCCTACACCGACGCCACATAGTGATCATGACATGGCGGCCCTGCAAGCCAAACAAATCGAGCGACGATCTCTGGGGTGAAGACGCTTTTTCAGCATGATCTCCGAGACTTTACTATGCGTGACGAAAGCGCACACTGACGAGCCAGGATTGTTCAACCCGTCGAGGACTCCTGTCCCAATGATCGCTATGTCGCTGTGAACCAAAGTCGCCTGCGAGTCAGGCGTGACTCAGGCTATAGGCGCTTGATCTTCCAGAGACCTTGCTCGCGGACGAGCTCGACCTCGTAGGAATCACCATATCGAAGTCTGGCCTGATTGCCCCGCTGGATGTCGGAGCTTGGCGCATTCAGGTTCACACGCAGCTTGTCCATCATCTCCTGCATGGCCTCTTTGCGCGGTCCCTCGAACTGTTTTTTGACCATCTCCACCGACATGCGGTCGCGATAGGAGGACGGCACGAAGCGCAACATGACCTCCCAACGCTTGAGGCTGTAGGCTCGCACAAACGAGCGCACGGTCTCTTGCGGGGTCTTCTGGCTGTAGAAGGACAGAGGGTTGCTGGCGATGCGCCAATCTCCACCCTCTTTCACCAACTGCATGTGCTCGTCGAGGCCGTAGTCGAAGTCGGCCCGGATCGCCAGCTGGCCGCTCTCCAGGGCCAGGCGGTCGGCTGTTTGGGCGACCTCATCTCGATTGGCCTTGAGCATGTTGTCGAAGTCTTTGCGACTGTGATGGGCGCGAAACTCCGCCGACATCAGGCTGTAGGCCGCTTCGGTGTCTCCCGAGCGCAGGGCCTGCGCGTACTGCTGCACGGCCGATTTGGGCGTGCGCGCCGACGCACCTCCGCACGCGGCCAGCAGCAGGGAAACCAGGAATACGCGAGCACCACGCATGGCTCAGCGTTTTACCACAAGGTCCCCTGCCACGCCGGCAAAGCTCGCCAGGAAGCAGCCTGCCGCTAGCACCATGGCTCCGGTTGGCACCAGGAGCGCGCTCTGCAAGCTCGAGTGCTCGGCGATGACGCCCACCAGGAAGGCGGCTGGCGCCGTGCCGAGCATGTGCATGGCGGCGATGTACAGGCCCTGTGCCAGGCCCGCGCTGTCGGCGGGATTGAGGTCGTCCACAGAAGCGGCCAGCGGCCCGTGATACCAGTTGATGGTGAACATCAGCAGCCAGGAACAGACATAGAAGATAGGGCCGAGGGGCAGAAAGATGACTGCCAAGGCCAGTGGCACCGAGGCGGCAATGCCGATGGCAACCGCCGCCTGCCGACCATAGGCGCGTGTGCGCGACAACCGGTCGCCGAGCCATCCACCGGTGATGACCCCGAAAAGCCCCGTGACAAGCGAGACGCCCAAGATCAAGAGAGCCTGATCTTCGCTCGCTCCTTTGCTGGTCTTGAGGAAATCGAAAAACCAGGCCAGGTAGGAGCCAGCGGCAAAGGCCATCAAAACTGCGCCAAGAACCGTGAAGCGATACGTGGAAACTCGCAACAGCCTGGCCAAACTCGCCGAGGTACTCACGGGGCTCGCAGGAGCCAGGGTCTGCCTCGCCTCCACCCGCATGCTCGCCACCAACATCGCGATAGCGAGGCCTGGCGCTCCGAGTACCACGAAGGCAAGTGGCAGACCGAGCTTGGCTCCTACGACGGTGCCGGCGGCGCCACCTAGAAAGAGACCAAAGTTGAAGACCGAGACAGCGCGCGCTTTGTTCTCCGGGCGCACGTACTCACAAATCAGCGCATTGGAGACAGGGACGCAGGCGGCCGTCCCGAGCCCGACGATGGCTCGGGCCGCAAGCATGCTCACAACCCCATCGGCAAGCGCACAGCCAAGAGCAGCCAGGCTCCACACCAAGAGCCCGAAGCTCAGCACGCGGCGGCGCTCGACTCGATCGGAGAGCCAACCAAAGAAAACGGTGGCCGGTGCATGCGTCACCATGAAGGCCGTCGTCAGGAGGCCGAGTTCGGCGTTGCTAAACGCGAAACTCGCGCGCAAATCGTCGTACATGGTCACGACCACGTTGCGATTCGCGTAGTGCAAGAAATTGGCGAGGGCCAAGAGTCCAAGCACGTACCAGGCGCGTGCTGGTTTTGCCGTCACGAGCAGACCATACCGAAAACCCGGAGCCCGCCAGAGAGGCGGGCTCCATTACTGCACTGCTGTGTGACGCTTCGGGGCTACTCGACGCTCTCGATGACGCCTTCCTCGCTCCCGAGTTGGCCCTCAACGGCCCCGCCGAGCTCCTCGCCCGCCTCAGGCACCACCATGTCGGTATCCTGGTCGCCAGTGACTTCGCTGCCTGGTAGCAGGGAAATCACCCCCTCGAGGCGCTCGACATTCGCTTGCGCCTTGTTCGAGCCGGCCTCCACGGCCTGGCGATAGGAGGCACGTGCGGATGTGATTTGGTCCAGGTGCTCGTAGGCCATTCCGAGGTTGTTCCACATGTAGCTAGTTGGGTTGGCTCCCGAGGTTGCCTGCTCGAGTGCGTGGGCCGCAGCCTCGTAGTCGCCCGTCTCCATGTAGACGAAGCCGAGGTTGTTCCAGGCGTAGGAGTTGTCGGCATTCTCTTCCACCGCTCGCTCAAAGGAGACGATGGCAGCCGCGTTGTCGCGCTCAGCCAGCTCGACGCGTCCAAGGGTATTCCACGCCAGGCTCGAACCCGCGTCCAACTCGATGGCAACTTCGGCGTACTCACGCGCCCTGCCCGCTTCGCCCATGGACAGAAGAGTTCTGGCCAGCTGAATGTTGGCATTCGCCGACTGTGGACGCTTGCCTACGGCCTCCTCGAAATCCGCAAGAGCGCCGGCCATCTCACCGCGCCCAAGGCGCATCCGGCCTCGCTCCATGAATTCCGAAAAATGCTGCGGATTGGACTCAGGGACCACTTCTACGGCAGGCATGCCGTCTGGCTCATCCTTTAGCTTGGCCATTTCCGGCACCACGTTCGATGGCAGCACGGCGGTGTGATTAACGACGGTGTCTTTGGTTTGCGAAGGTGGGAAGGCGAGCTGCTGTTCGACAACCTTGTTCTCGCCACTGCTACAGGCAGTCATGGCAAGGGTTGAGCAAACGACGATAGCGCGAAGAATTCGGGGGAAGCGGTCCATAACTTTTCTCCAGGTGGGTGGTTGTTGCGTTGTGCACTCACAGACAAAGCAGCCCCCGTGCCACCTGCTAAGGCATCGACAATGCACACGGCGAGGCGCCCGCGTGTCTACGCTGACGCATCGAAGCTGTGTGCCGATGGCGCCGATTATGGATTCGGCGGCGGCGCTGGCCACGTCGACGCTGGCGGCGCAACACCTGGCACGAGGGTCACTGTCAGTTTGTACGCTGCGGGTCCCGACAAGGCGTTGGCCTGCACTCGAATCGCTGGTGTCGTGCCCGCGCTCACTGGAACGGCGCGCAGCGAAAGGGAGGACGCGCTGGACTCGATGGGTGTGGAAACCAGCACGGCGCCGCTCTCCGCGAGCAGCGCCAACTCGAACTTGCCGTCTGCCGCCCCACTCAGATCCACATCCAGCAGACGAGGCTCACTTGCCGCTGCCACCGAGAAGAGGTCCACGTCTCCGAGACAGACTTCACCGCTTGCTAGCAGCAGGGAGTGAGCGTCTCCCGCTAGCGGGGTGGCCGTTTCGAGGGAGTCATTGGGCTCTTCTTCGGTGCCAGGTGCAAGCTCCGCCTCCTCGACTCGCAAGACATAGGCCTCCTCGGGATTCGAACGCGACGAGGAAATCTGCAACAGGTAGGAGGCCACAGAGACATCGGGAACGAGGTTCCGAATGGCCACTTCCTGACCTTTGCCGGCTTTGCGCTCCATGAGCACCTGGCCCTCCGCACTCAAAAGACGCAGGCTGGTGTCGAGGCCAGGGACGCCACTCAAGATTACATGCAGTGCCTTGAAGC
>JAHEAK010000097.1 GCA_024642805.1 Kofleriaceae bacterium
TGCCCCACTCGACGTTGAGGACCTGCAAATTGATGGCGTGGGTGGTGTTGATGGGAGCGGCGTCGTGGATGACGCTGCCAAGGTGCTCGGGGAAGATGGTCGGGCCGAAGGGAATGATGGCGAAGGCAATGAAGACGGGTGCCAGCGCCAGGATCGGAGCCAGGGCAAAGAGAGTCTTGTGCGCCTTCTCGGGGATGAAGTCCTCTTTGAAGATCATCTTCACGGCGTCGGCGACGAAGTGCAGGATGCCCCAGAGCTTGATGGGTCCGATGTTGGCGCGGTTGGGACCCAGGCGGTCTTGCATCATCGCGCTTTGACGTCGCTCAGCCCAGGTGAGCAGCGAGGCCACCGGCATCACGAAGACCATGATGAGGACGCCCCACTTGAGAGCGCCCGAGTCCAGGACCCAATATATCCAGTCGGTTTTAGACATTGTTCTCGGCTTAGCCTCTCGAGTGTGCGAAGCGAAGTTGAACGGGCAGCGTGTCGCGGCCCCATTTCGCACCGGAGAACGATTCCACCTTGGTGATCATCTCGTTAAAGACGGCCTCTGCGGAGTCGTAGTGGATGGTTGAGTCGCAGGCGCGCGCCAGCTCACTGAGAATCTCCCATGCGGGCTTGGCCTGACCCACGGGCTCGTAGGCGGCTTGCATGCGCTGCACGAGGCCGGCGTCGTTGGTAATGCTGCCGGCGTTTTCCGCCCAGGCGCTGGCGGGCAGGGCGACCTTGGCTTGCTTGGCGACACCGATCTCGTGATCGGCGATGACCACCAGGCAGTCGAGCTCGGCAAGCTTGGCTTGCGCTTCCTCGCCGAGAGGCAGCTCGTGACCCAAGACGATGAGACCCTTGAGATCGCCGCCTAGCAGATCGTCTTCGAGAACCGCACGGCCAGCGAGCTCGAGCTTCGCCGTGATCTCTTTGACGCCTCTGCGATTGGGAGTCACATCCGCTTTGCGCAGGCGATCGTCGGCGCGCTCGGGAGCCGGAGCCTTGCCGCCCATGTACAGGCGCTCGATCTTCCAGCTCTCGGCGACCAACTTGGCCAGCACGTAGTTTTCCTCGTTGGTGCGATGGGGCGAGAACACGACCCCGAGTCCATCGCGATTGCCAGCGAGCAAGGCCTTGATCTGGGCGGCGGCGCCGTCGATAGCGCGCTTCCAGTTGGAGGGCATGCCGCCGACGACAGGGCCGACCAGGCGCTTGTCATGGAGATCGTGATAGGTGAAGCGGCCCTCGTCGCACATCCAATGGCCGTTGACCTCGGGGTTTTCCCTAGGGATGAGCCGATAGGTGCGACCTGCGCGGTGATGAATTTCAATATTGCAGCCCGTCGAGCAGCCGTTGCACACCGACTTGGTGCTCATAAGCTCCCAGGCGCGCAAGGTGAAGCGAAAGTCCTTTGCCGTCAGCGCGCCAACGGGGCAGACGTCGACGGTGTTTAGTGAGTAGGGGTTGTCGAGCCGATGTCCAGGAGCGGTTCCCAGCTCGCTGTGATCGCCACGCTGGCTGATCTCGAGCTGGTGCTCGCCAGCGACCTCGTCACAAACGCGAATGCAGCGCGTGCACAGAATGCAGCGCTCGGCGTCGAGGACGATGTGAGGTCCGAGATCGACGCGCTTGGGCTTGTGCACCTTGGGCACGTCGAGACGACTCATCTTGTTGTCGTTGTCGAAGTAGTTCTTCTGCAGCGTGCACTCGCCGGACTTATCGCAAATCGGGCAGTCGACCGGATGGTTGAGAAGGGTGTACTCGAGCAGCTGGCGGCGGGCGTCAGTGGATGCCGCGTCCTTGGTGTGCACGACCATGCCATCGGCGGCAATGCCCTGGCAGGAGGGCAAGAGCTTGGGCTGTCCTTCGACGGTTACCAAGCACTGGCGGCACACGGCCACCACCTCGAGGCCAGGGTGATAGCAGAAGGCCGAAATCTCGGTGCCCATCTGCTTGGCGGCCTCGATGATGTTGGTGCCCTTGGCCACCGTCACTTCGACGCCATCGATGCTCAGGGTGACGGTATCGACCGGAGCGGCCGTCTCGCTTGTTTGATTTACTTCGCTCATGACTGTGCCTATGCGCGGGCGACTACTTGTCGCACTCGCCGCCGATCATGTTGATCATTCCGAAGATCGGAACGATGTCGGAAATGAGCCGGCCCGCCATGGTCTTGGGCACGGTCTGTAGATTGATGAAAGAAGGAGAGCGGCAATAGCATTTCCAGGGGCGACCGGTTCCATCGGCAACGATGAAGAAACCCAGCTCGCCGTTTCCACCTTCAACGAAGGTGTAGGCCTCTCCAGGCTCGACGCGGATACCGTCCACGATGTGCTTGAAGTGGCGAATCATGCCCTCGATGCTGTTGTAGGTCTCCTGCTTGTCGGGCAGAGAACAGCGAGGGTCGTCGATCATCACCGCGCCGCCGGGCAGCTTGGCCAGGCACTGGCGCAGGATGTGAGTGCTTTGCTTAATCTCCTCGAGGCGCACGAGGTAGCGGTCGAGGCAATCGCCCGAGGTGCCGACGGGAACGTCGAACTCGAGCTGGTCGTAGATGAGGTACGGGAAGTCCTTGCGGATATCGAGGTCGATACCACAGGCGCGCATGCATGGGCCGGTGAGACCGAAGGCAATGGCATCCTCTTTCGAGAAGACACCTACGCCACTCATGCGATCGAAGAAGATCTTGTTGTTGTTGAGCAGGCCCTTGGCTTCGTCGAGGACGCCCTCCATCTTGTCGAGGAGGCCGGTGAGCTTCTCGGAGAATCCCTCGGTGAGGTCCTTGCCAACGCCGCCGACGCGCACGTAGCTGTGGGTGAGTCGCGCGCCGGTGAGTTCTTCGAGGAGCTCGTAAATCCACTCGCGGACTTTGACCAGGAAGAGGAAGGGCGCGAAGGCACCAAGCTCCATCGCCGAAGCACCCACACAGGTGAGATGGTCGGTGATGCGAGACATCTCGCTGATGATGACGCGGATGTATTGCGCGCGAATGGGCAGCTCGGTGATGCCCATCAGCTTCTCGACTGCCATCGCGAAACCGACGTTGTTGATCAGTGGCGAGACGTAGTTGAGACGGTCGGTGTAGGGGAAGATCTGCGTGTAGGTCGCGTACTCGGATTCTTTTTCGAAGCCGCGGTGCAGATAGCCAGGGTTGATGTCTGATTTGACAACGCGCTCGCCATCGATGGTTAGCTCGATGCGAATCGTGCCGTGCATCGCCGGGTGCGAAGGGCCCATGTTGACCGTCATCAGGTCGTTTGGCATGCCCTCGAAATCTTCGGCGTCCCCGAGGTCCTTGCGGCCCAGGATTAGTGTCTTGAGTTCACTCACTGGATGTCTCGCTTACTGCTTACTCGTCGGACCATTCGCGGCGCACCAGTGGGTGGCGGCGATCCTTCGGGTAATCCTTGCGCAATGGGAAGCCTTTGAACTCATCGTAGAGGTAGATGCGTCGCAGGTCGGGATGGCCTTCGAACTCGACTCCGTACATGTCGTAGGTCTCGCGCTCGAGCCAGTTGAAGCCGGCCCACAGAGCACTCACGCTAGGCAGCTTGAGCTTGTTCTCTTCGAGTGGCACCTTGATGCGGATGCGGTGACGAAGGCTGAGCGAGCGCAACTGAATGACGACTTCGAAGCGTGGGCCGCTTTCGCTTAAGCCAAGGCGATCGATGCAGCTCAGAAAGACCGGGCTGTCGAAGGCCATTTTCGGATCGTCACGAAGGAAGGTGGCAACCTCGATGAGCTTGGCGGCGGCGACGGTCACGCACTCGTCGCCATAGTTGGACGAGGTGGCGAGCAGGGCATCGCCAAACTTGGATTTCAGAGCGGCTAGTACGGCTTGCGACATGCCTAGGCTCCTTCTTGTTCGAGCCTGTGGCGCTCGAGTTTTTCGCGACGGGCACGAAGCTGATTGATGCCGCGGCCTTCGGCGACCTTCTTTTGCAGAAGCATGATGCCGTCGAGCACTTGCTCGGGGCGCGGAGGGCAGCCCGGGATGTAGACGTCGACCGGAATGATCTGATCGATGCCAGGCACCGCCGTGTAGTTTTGGTAGAAGCCGCCGGTCGAGGCGCACACGCCGAAAGCGATGACCCACTTGGGCTCGGCGAGCTGATCGTAGACGCGCTTGAGAGCCGGGCCCTGCTTCTCGGTCACGGTGCCGACCACCATCATCAGGTCGCTTTGCCTGGGCGAGAAGCGCGGGAACTCAGCACCAAAGCGAGCGATGTCGTACTTGGGCGCCGCCACCGACATGAATTCCATGCCGCAACAGGCGGTGATGAAGGGGTAGGTGAAGAACGAAAACTTGCGGCCCCAATTGACCAGGTCTTCGAGCTTGCTGGTGGTTACTTCTAGTCCCATCCGATTGCTTTCTTTCGCCAAACGTATGCCAGCGCGACCACGAGGATGGAGACGAATACGAACATCTCTGTGAAGCCAAAGAGGCTGGCTCCACCCGTTGGCGAAATGCTGAGGTCCTTGAACAGCACGGCCCAGGGATACATAAACGCCGCCTCGATATCAAAGACGAGGAAGAGGATCGCGACCTGGTAAAACCTGACCGAGTAGCGACCGCGCGGCGACCCAATGGGATCCGAGCCACACTCGAAGGGCAGGTTCTTGGCCGCGGTCACGCGATGCGGACCAACGAATTGCGAGAGCAGTGTGAAAATCCCGCAGAACCCAAAGGCAAGGGCGATGGCCGCCCCTAAAGGAATGTAAGTACCGAGTTCCAAAGCGGCGCCACTATAGAGCAACACATCTGCCTGGTGAAGGCCGCGGGGGTCTCATTTGCGCCCTGAATTCAACGGGCTAATTCGCGGCGCCCTTTATTAGAGAGCGTGCTGCGCGTGCTCGATCGCCTCTTCGAAGATGCGCATCATGTTGGCGTCGCGATCAATGAGGTAGACCTGCTCAGGGAAGGGCAAGGTGTGGCCCTGGATCTCTTGAACAACCGCCCGCGCGGCCTCGGAAACCGTCGGGCCCGCCTCCTGGTGGACCATGCAAGGCAGGGCGATGCGCTCATAGCGGCGCATGTTGGCGGCGATGAGGGCGGCTTTGACGGCCCTTCGCAAAAGCTCGGTAGCGACTTCATCGCCGGCGTGCTTGATGATTGGCACCAAGATGGCGTGGGCAGCCCCGAGTTTGCCCGCGTCGCTGATCATGGCCGCGCCGATGGCGAGGGGGCACTTGCTGAGGAGCTCTTCTTCGATCGCCTCGACGCCAACATCGCGGAGTTGCTTGCGAACGGCGACGTTGAGATTACCCATGGAATTACATGGGATTACGACAGCATCGACAGCAATGGTGGCGAGGTCCGCCTGGGCGATGTGCAGCTCCATTTTTCGCTGAGCAGCACCCTACCAGAGGCGGATTGCCGAAATCAAGAAAAGCCTGGCAATATTGCCAGGCTTTTCAGGTAGTTATGGGGAGGGTCCCTAGGCCGCGAAGGCCTTCTCGAGCTGAGCCTCTACCTGCTCCTCGGAGAGCGAGCGAACCACCGACATCTCTTTGACAATCAGGGTCTTAGCGGTGTCGAGCATGCGGCGCTCACCAAAGGAAAGCGGCTTGGTGCTCTTCAGACGGTAGAGATCGCGGAAGACCTCAGCCACCTCGAATAGCGATCCCGTTTTGATTTTTTCCATGAAGCCACGGTAGCGGCGGTTCCAGGTCTGCTTGTCGATGTGGACGTCTTGGTCACCGAGGATCTCGAGAACCTCTTCGATTTCGTCCTCGGTAGCTACCGAGCGAAGGCCGACCTGGTCTGCTTTGTCCTTAGGAACGAGAATCTGCATCTCGCTGTCGAGTACCTTGAGGACGTAGAAGGACATGACGCAGTTGTTGATCTCCTTGTTGTCGATACCAACGACCTCCGCCACGCCTTGCGCAGGGTAAACAGCCTTATCGCCGATAGAAAATTCGAGCATTAGAGAAACCTCCAGGGGGTCGGGGTGAAACAAGGGAGAGTGGTAGTCGGAGTGAAGAGAAGCAATTCGGGTGCCATGCCTACATGTGCGGGAGAGTGGTGAAAATATTGATGGGATTCCATCCGCTGGCCACTCCAGGCGACACGAGAGCTTGTCTCAACGTGGCGCACTCTACTCTTGCTGCCGGTTTGAGACAAGCGCAAAAATGCAAGTGCTTTGAATGATTGCAGTCTGTTGCGAGGCTTCGAGCCCCTGAAAAGCCGGATCCCCAGGCTCGGTGGCGACGATCGCAGCCCTGCCGGATGCTTGGCTAGCCGGCAAGCGAGCTGCCGATCCATTCGGGATCACAAGGGATCGCTGCAACCCCTGGTTGGCAACTGCTGGGGACCAGCGTCCGCCGAACATCCGGCGCATCAACCAGTGATAGGCTAGTTGGGTGAGAGGTCCTCGTGATCCCCTTGGACACCTGTTGGTTGCATCGGGAGTTTTGGACGATGAAGCGGTGCAGGACGTCCTGGCCGAGCAACGGCACACGCTTCCCTTCGCATCGCTTTGCTACGTGCTCGGCCACGCCGATGAGAGTTCGCTGGTGCGCCTACTCAGTCAGCAGGCTGGCGTGCCTGGCGTGGTCTTCGATTCGTCGCGCATTGATCTCACGCTGATCGATGCCTTTGATCCCGACTGGCTGCGGCGAGAAAAGGTCCTGCCGGTCTTTCAGAGCGAGCGCCGCCTCTTCCTGGCGGTAGCGGATCCTCGCCGCGCCTCCGTCATGACCAGGCAGCTGGAGTTCGAGCACGATATGACCATCGTGGTCCACGTCGCGCTGCACGTGGCCCTGTCTCGCGCGATCCGCATGGCGGTGCGTGCCCGCGAGCGCGGCGAGACCTTTCTCCTGGGCGCGGAGGCGGAGCCCGGGCAGCTAGAACCTACCTTCGTCGTGCCGAGCATGGACGATGACAGCAACGACACTTCCGTGGTCGCCCGCGAGGCCGTCGTTGAAAACGTCACCAAGGAAGTGCGCGTCGAGGAACTGCTGAAGATCGACGAGAGCATCACGGCCGTCGATCGCAGCTCGACGAGCGATACGGCCAGGCCAGGTCTGCTGGATGACGATGTGTATCCAACCGGCCCAACCAACATCGACCTCGACGTGGCCGAGAGCGAAGCCAACCTCGTTGCCAAGACGGGACCGCAGCGCATCATGATCGTCGACGACGACTTCGCGTCTCGACACCTCCTGGTCAAAGAGCTTCAGCCCGCCGGCTATCAGACCGTGACAGCATCGGGAGGCAGTGAAGCGGTGCGCATGCTCAAGGAGCGGCCGCCGGATGCGGTGATTCTCGACGTCATGCTGCCCGAAATCGATGGATTTCAAATCTGCCGCGCCATCAAGCAGAGTCGAAAGTATCGACACATTCCCGTGATTCTGATGTCGGCAGTGATCGACTCGGGGCAGGTGAGCGAGAAGGTGCTGCGGCGCTACGGCGCGGATGCCTACTTCGAAAAGCCGCTCAACACCGAGCGCATCAAGAGCAAGCTCAAAGATCTGATCGAGCGCACCAGCGGTGCCAACAACCCGCGCGTGCGCGACACAACCTTCGCGGCCGCGCTCGAGGCCTATCGCGAAGGACGCATCGAAGAGGCCATGCAGGAGCTGCGCAAGGGCATCGCTGACGATCCGCTGTCCACCAAGCACCACTTCGTGCTGGCCAACTTGCTTCAGAAGAAGGATGAGTTCTACGAGGCTATCGACGAGTACGAGATTGTCGTCGACCTGCGTCCCGATTACTTTCCGGCTCTCACCCGCCTGGCCTACCTGTATTACAAGAAAGGCTACTCCGCCAAGGCCGTCGAGACCTGGCGCCGAGCACTGCCCTTTTGCCCGGAAGAGAGCTTGCGCGAAAACATCGAAGTCTTCATGCGCAAGCTCATCGCGGGCATGCAGAGC
Organism: Kofleriaceae bacterium; assembly: GCA_024642805.1. Taxonomy (GTDB): domain Bacteria; phylum Myxococcota_A; class Polyangia; order Haliangiales; family Haliangiaceae; genus NORP324. The sequence goes on from JAHEAK010000097.1 coordinate 7,864, forward strand.
GAAGTCTGAGCGACGTCTGAGTCGACACGCACATGGCATCGACACAGGCGCTCATTGCGCGTGATCGCTACTGACCGGTGACGCGCTCGACCGTGTAGCCCTTGTTGCGCAGCTGTTGCAGCACGCCTCGTTCGCCGAGCAGGTGCGCGGCGCCAACCGCGACGAAGGCGCTCTTCGTGGCCAGCATGGTCTCGAGCTTGGGGATCCAGGAGTCGTTGCGCTTAAAGAGCATCAGCTCGATGGTCTTCTCTGGATCCTTGCCCCAGGCTTCGGTGTCGTGATTCATGGCCTCGAGCGCCACTTCGTCGCCCTCGCGATAGGTGGTGAGCATCTTGACACTCTCGCCATCGTCCGCCTTGTCGAGCATGTCCTTGAGGAAGTCGACGGTCATGACCTGGTTGAGGAGGTCGAGTTGAAATTGTGCGGACTCCAGAAACTGCAAGTCTTGCCCTTGGTCGCGCGCCTTGCTCATGATCAGCAAGTCCATGGGCATGGTCATGGGCAGACCTTTGACTGCCAGCGCGGAGGCGGCGGCCGCGGGCTTCATCGGCTTGTACATCGCAGCTTGCGCGGCACCGAGGGCGGCCTCGAGCTTGGCCCAGTACTCGTCGCCGAGCAGGGTCTGTAGATTGGTGTCGGGGGGCAGCATCAGGCCGGCGGCCAAGCTCATGTCACTGATGTCGGCTTCGATGGCGACGACCTTGGCTGCGTCCCTGGCTTTCCAGATGGCAGCGGGAAATTCTTTCTCGGCGTCGATGCCCATGTGCATCGTGCCCAGGATGTAGCCGGCAGCCTCGTTGGGGCCGGTCACGTGATAGAAGAAGGGCTTCTCGATGGTGGCAAGGGCCGGCTCAGCGGGCTCGGCGGGCTTGATGTCCCGCTTGTCACTCCCGGCGCTGGCGGCGTTGCTAGGGGCGGTGGTGGAACTCTCGGGCTTGTCCGATTTCTTGCACGCGCTGACGCCGAGAGCGCTGACGAGGACGAGGAGCAGGGCGGGGATGAGCGCTTTGCGAAGCATGGACCCAGCATAGGCCAGGGCCCGCGCGTAACGGCGTTCATCCTGAACTGGAAAATGCGCAAGCGGGCTTGCCGTGCCTTGACACCGACCGGAGGCCTCTGTAAAAGACCATCCACACTGCGGGAGTAACTCAGTGGTAGAGTGCAACCTTGCCAAGGTTGACGTCGAGAGTTCGAATCTCTTCTCCCGCTCCACGCAAAACGCCGACCAGTAGGTCGGCGTTTTTGCGTGATGCGCGAGCGAGCTTCGCGTCTAGGGTTCGAACCTATTCGGAATTTTCCACGAAGTGGCAAAATTCAGGATCGGTCAACGAGGGGCGCAGCCCCGCCGTTCATCTCTTCTCCCGCTCCACGCAAAACGCCGACCAGTAGGTCGGCGTTTTTGCGTGATGCGCGAGCGAGCTTCGCGTCTAGGGTTCGAGACCAGCCGACCCTTGGGATCGTCCTGAGTTTTTTTCGTTTCGGCTCCTCCGACTGCAGGATTTTCCGAGGCTGCCCTGGTTCCATCAACAAAACCAGATGCTTGCGATGGCGTTCGCTTTGCACTACGCGCGCGCACATGTTGGAAGAACAGCAATCCACTCGCGCGTCCTCCTATTCGACCAGGCCCTCCTATCCGCCGGTCATCGCTCTGCTCGCCGAGCACGACGAGATCCTCAAGGTGCTGGGAGCCTTTGAAACCTGGGAAGCCGGCGTGCATGCCACCCGCAAGGAGGAGCGCTTTGGCCTTCGCCAGTTCCTGCAGTTCTTCATGGATTTCGCCGATGGCTACCACCATGTCAAAGAAGAGCGAGTGCTCTTTCCCGCGATGCGCCGCTTTGGATTTGCGCAAGAGCCGGGCCCCGTCGACATCATGACCAGCGAGCACGAACAGGGACGACAGATGATTGGGCGCCTGTCCATCCTCGCTAGCCAGTCAGAGCCCTGGTCGCCTCGATGCTTCACCGAGATCCACTCGCTGGTGCAGTCCTATGTAGTCCTGCTTCGGCACCACATCGACAAAGAGAGCAAGGTTCTCTACCCGATGGTCGAGGCCAACCTGCCGCCGGCCGCTTGGGAGCACATCGCGCAGCGCTTCGATGCCATCGACGAAGAGCGCGAATGCGCAGGCCAGGTTCAGGAGACTCAGGACCTCGTGGCCGCACTGCTGCGCGCCGCCGAGGTCCTGCCGCTCAGCACTAATCGAGATTGATGAGTGCGTTGATGTCGAAGAGGCCGCCGCCGATCTCGCTGACATCGAGTCCCTTCAGGCGCAGGTCGGTGCTTTGGAAGCCGGCCGCGTCGTAGCGGTCGAGGTCGCCACACAAGAAGCAGCCTGAGGTGTCGACATCGACGTCGATGCGAATGTCGACGCGATCAGGAGAGGAGATACCCAAGAGGCCGTAGGCGACCATCTGCTCGGGCAGTGGATTGGTGAAGAGGCCGGGCAGGTCGACGTTGTCTGCTTCTTCGTTGAGGGCGTCGAACATGCTGGTCACGACCTGCGAGCGAGCTTGCGCGATGCTCTGGCTGGCTGCACTGGCGTAGTCCACGCGATTGTTCTTGTCGACGTTGAAGCGAATCTCGATGGCGCTTGGGCCCATCTCGCCGAGAGTGGCGACGCGAGCGGTCTCGTAGCTGAGCAGCTTGCCGTACTCCACGCGACGCTCGTCGAAGATCTTGGCCATCGTGTTCACGTCGGTCTCGAGCTGGTTGCGAAGGCTGGCGCGCTGTGAATCGATCGCGCTCTGGCTGTCGGTGCGCTCGATCTGGGTGGCCAGCAGGTTCTTGATGACGGCTTCCTTGAGGTCGGCACCGGTGCGCTTGGTCATGATGTCTTTGAGAGCGCCATCGTCGAGACGGTAATCGACGACCACGGAACCTTTGGTCTGCCAGCCGTCGGCACCTTGTGGATCCTCGATGGAGTTGCCGGCAAGGCGCAGGTCGGCGAGCCCTTCGAGGAAGACCCGGTATTCGGGCTCAAGGTGGCCAATCGAGGCCGAGAAGTCACGCTTGGCTTTGGCCTTGAGTTGGTTGTAAGGCGAGTTTTGGTTGCTGTCGGTGACGAGGTTGATGTTGCACTCCTCGCGGAAGGAGGTTGCGTTTTGTGGATCGGGAAGCGGGCACTCCGTCAAGATCATGCGCTCGAGTTGGTTGCCGCTTGCCTCGAGGGTGGCGAAGGCTTGCTCGCCGGCGAGGCTCACGATGATGCTGTCGAGCTGATCGCTGGTCTTGTCGCGCTCCATCTGCGTGTCGCTCTCTTGCACTTGCAAGAAGAAGTTGGTCTCGCCGCGGGCAGCGCCACCATCGGCAGCGTTGAACATGAGACCGGCAAGGCCTACGCGAGTGAAGCCGTGCTTGCTGCGAAACCAACCACCGGCCTCGTGAAGGCTCTCGAAGAGCAGAGCGATGGCGCCACCTGGGGTTTGAATGACGGCGCTGCCTTCACTCTCCACGGTGGTCTTGAAGAACTGCATACCGAGGATCTCGATGCCAGCGTGTGATGCGCTCGACACGCCCGAACGGCTGAGGTCGAACTCGGCAACGACGCCGGAGTCGTGTCGATTGGCCAGGGCTTGCGCCAGTCGCACGTCGCCCTTGAGGGCCTGCGCGAGCGCGGCGTTGCGGGCATTTTGGGGGTCGGCGGCATCGAGGTCAAAGCGCATACGAGCGACCGAGAGGCGTGTGCTGCGGTTCTCTTTGGAGGCTTCGGCGCTGATGAGGCTGAG
>JAHEAK010000710.1 GCA_024642805.1 Kofleriaceae bacterium
GCAAGTAGGAATCGCTGACCGCGACGATGGTCAAGTCGGGAGCGAGCACCAGGTAGCGCCCGGGCGCCGATTCGAAAAGGCTTCGAAAATCGGGCGTCACGGCAGGCATGGGCAACCAGCGTGGAGTGGGCCTGAGAGAGCCTTGGCGAGGGACGCGAAAATGCTCTCTCCGAGCAGCTCACTTGTACACATGCTGCGAATATTTGTCTCATAGAACGGGGCACTTCACAACACGGCCTGCCCCTAAGAAGAAAGCGAACTTTGGGTGGTACGAGAAGGGTTGCGGGCCGATGCGCCAGAGCGAGCTGGTCGGCCCATCCCTACCGTAGGGGCTCTTCTCTGGCAGCTTCGGCGGAACGGAATGGCAAGAGAGTCCGCGTGATGTCGACGGGCGTTTCAATGTTCATCGCCGGGCGCCCGATCAGGTAGCCCTGTAAGAGGTGAGCACCCAGCGCCCGAATGGTCGCTGCTTCCTCCGGTGTTTCGATGCCCTCTGCCACAACCATCGCGCCGCTGGCGTCTGCGAAGCGGCACAGCAGAGCCACCAGCCGCTGCTTGCGAGGCGAAGCGTGGATGGCCCGCACGATCGACATGTCGAGCTTGATGTACTGGGGTTGAAGTTCGGCCAAGAGCGCGAGGGAGTTGTAGCCCGAGCCGAGGTCGTCGACCGCGAGTTCAAAGCCCATGCTACCAAGCTGCTCCAGGGACTCTTGCCAGTGCGCGCCGCGCAGCACTGAGCTTTGCTCGGTGAGCTCGATGACGATGCGGTGGGCCCAGGGGGCCAGAATGGCTGCGCGCTGGAAGAGGCGGGCGGGCGAATCGAGCTCCGCTGGGTGCATGTTCAAAAACAGGCGCGCGCCTTCGGGGACGCTTGGCAACCAATCTCGAACTCGTGACCAGACCAGGTCGGCCAAGTCTGCCAGGCGTCCTTGCTCCTCGGCTGCCGCGAGCACCTGGGCCGGCCCAGAGAGCGTGGCATGCTTACTTCGAAGCAGTGCCTCGTAGGCGTGGACCTCACCGCTTTGCGCACTCACGATAGGTTGCAACGCCAGTTGAATGTCGTCGCCCAACATACACTCGTCGAAGACGAGGCGCCTGGCCTGAAGCGACGCCGAGGCCTGGCTGCCGAGCAGATCCGATTGTTTCAGTCGATGCGCCACCGAGTGCTCCACGGCCTCGATCAAGGTATCCGGATGAAAGGGTTTGCTGATGACCTTGGAGACGTGAGCCTGATTGACCGCGCTAACCGCGATGCCAAGGTCGAGCTGGCCAGAGGCCAGTATGCGAATGCAAGCGGGCTGGATGGCATAGAGCTCTTCGAGGAGCATCAGGCCGGTCTGATCCGGAAGGCCGAAATCGACGACGGCAAGGTCGAGCTCGACCTCACTCGCCAGAGTGATGGCTTCACGGGCGTTGGTCGCGGTCAGTACCTCGTGCCCAGCACCGGCCAGAATGCGCGCCATGGCGATGAGCAGGCTTTGATCGTCGTCGACAGCCAGGATGCGCTTGGGGATCGAAGCCTTTTGGCTGCTAGCAAGGGATAGGTGATGGGACATGCAACCAGCTATTGCGAAAGCCAGGCCACCTTCACTCGGGGCGCCGAGTGACCGAGAGCTCTGAAATTCTGTCGCCCCCCAAAAGGTAGGCTTGCTTTCGCTCCTGGTGCAGCTCAGACCCTGGTGCGCACACGCGGCGTCCTACATGGCTGGCGTCGCCCGCCTGGCGGGTGGTCGCCCGCTGATCGATGCCACACAGCCTGGTCCCTGGCTGCAAAGTTCAGGGCGAATTGCACAACCTGGTGGGCTCGCGATAGCATGCCCCCATAATGGACGATGGTCGCGACGAGGCAGAAAAGAAGGCGCCCGTTCGCCTTCTGATGGTCGATGACGAGCCCGCTCTGCTGACCGCCCACAGGCGCGCTTTTGGCACCAGGGGCTTTGACGTCCAAACCTGCGAGGATCCCTTCGAGGCCCTGCGTCTGGTGAAAGAGAGAAGGGAGGACTTCGACCTCCTGGTCGTGGATCTGAACATGCCACGGATGAGTGGCATCGAGCTGATGGAGCGTTGTCTGGAAGTGGACAGAGAGCTGCCCGTCATCGTGCTGACCAGTGACTTCTCGGCAGACTCGGCGGTCAAGGCCCTCAAGGCCGGTGCCTTTAACTATCTCACCAAGCCCATCCCCGACTTCGACGCTGCCGCCGTGGTTCTGCGCGGCGCCGCCAAACTACGGCAGCTGCATCTCGAGGTTCTGCGTCTGCATCAGAGCGCCCTGGAAAAGGACAGCTCGCACAGGTTGGTGGGCAATAGCTCGACCATGAAGGCTCTCTCTGCCTCTATCGATCGCATCGCGCCCCACAATGTGAGTGTCTTGATTCGCGGCGAGAGCGGAACTGGTAAGGAGCTGGTAGCCAGAGAACTGCACGCTCGAAGCCCACGTGCCAAAGGCCCCTTCATCGCGCTCAACTGCGCCGCCATCCCCGAATCCTTGGTCGACAGCGAGCTCTTCGGTCACACCAAAGGTGCCTTTACGGGCGCGACGGAGGCCCGCGCCGGTGCCTTCGAAATGGCCAACAAAGGAACCCTCTTTCTCGACGAGATTGGCGATATTCCGCTGGCCGTGCAGACCCGCTTGTTGCGCGTGCTGCAAGAGCAAGAGACCACCCGCCTTGGCAGCGGCTCGCCGGTCAAGATTGATGTGAGGGTGTTGGCGGCTACCCTGGTGGATTTGGAAGCGGCCATCAAGGATGGTTCGTTTCGAGCCGACCTCTACTACCGCCTTGATGTGGTAACGCTCGATTTGCCCGCGCTTCGCCACCGTCTCGAGGATTTGCCACTCCTGGCGAGCTTCCTCTTGCACAAGCATGCCGAGCGCTTGGGCCTGGAGGCGCCCGCGCTCAGTGCGGAAACCAACGACGTACTCGGCAACTACGAGTGGCCTGGCAATGTTCGCGAGCTCGAGAATGCCATGCAGCACGCCCTCACCCTGGCCAGGGACGGCATCGTCACGCCACAGGACTTGCCCTCGCGCATTCGCACAGCCAGCCACAAGCCAGTCAAAGCCGGGCTCATCTTCGATGAGAATCAAGACGATGAGCAACTC
>JAHEAK010000711.1 GCA_024642805.1 Kofleriaceae bacterium
CGATCTTCGCCCGCGCCGGAGAAGGCGCCGCGCTTGGCGCCGAAGAACTCGCTCTCCAATAGATCCTTGGGAATGCCTCCGCAGTTGACAGGCACGAAGTGGCCTTGTCGCCCCGAGATGCGATGGATGTAGCGAGCCAGAAGGTCTTTGCCGGTGCCGGTGTCGCCGGCAATCAGGATGGGTGTGTGTGCGCTGGCCACGCGCTCGAGCTCGGCCAGGGATGCTCGCAGGCTCGGCAAGCTGCTCTGGGCGCCCGCCTTGAGGGCATCGCTCTTGATGTGCACGTCGCTCGCAGCACTGCTCTCGATCTCGACGAGCGGTCCAAGCACGAAGAAGGTGCGACCGACCTCGAGGATGGTGCCAGGCGGCAAGGGCGCCTGCGCACTGTGCACGCCGCCTATGCGCAGGCCGTTCTTGGAGCCTCGATCGCTCACGACCCAGTGTGAGCGATCGCGGTGCAGCTCGGCGTGGGTCGAGGACATGGCGCTATCGGCGCGGGTGAGTCGCAAACAACCGTCGGAGCGCTCCCAGCCGTCGGCGCTGCCGCGCCCAATCTCGATGCGATGAATTCCGCAGAGCGCGTGGCTCTCCGCGCCGGCAAAGGGCCGGGCAACATCGACGATCAGGTGCAGATGATCGCAGGCCACGCGGGCGACGCCGCTGCGGGTCGTGCTCAGGGTTTCGGTGTCGTGCTTCATTTTGAGAGCGCCGCCCGTCGCGCTTCGATGTCGGCAATGATCTCTTCCGATAGTCCCGACTTGGCAAGATCGAGAGCCCTGTCGAGCTCGGCCCGCGCCGCCCGCGCTTGACCGAGACCCGCTAGCGCCGATCCGATGCAGGCATGCTCGCGCGCGAAGCTGGCAAGCTCGGCGCCCGCCGCTTCGCTCTTGATGCGCAAGGCGCGCTGGCAGTTTTGCTCGGCATTTTTGAAGTCCAGGTTCTCGATGCGAGCGAGGCCGAGGTTGAGCAGCGAGCTGGCCACGTTGACGGTCTCGCCCTGGCTCTTCTCCTGTTGCTCGACGACTTGCGTGAGCAGCTCGATGGCTTCGCCGTGACGCCCTGCTTGCTCGAGCATGCCCCCGACCCGGCCGAGCGCCGAGACGGTGTTGGGATGATCTTCGCCGTAGAAGCCAGCCATGAGCTCGTGGGCAAGACGCAAGGACTGCAAGCCTTCCTGGTAGCGACCCAGACGACCGAGCACTTCGCCGACATCACCAACGGAGATGGCGTAGAAGCCGTGCTCTGGTCCCCACAGCTCTTTGGACAGCTCGGCGGCGCGCTCGAGCAGAACCAGGGCTTCTTCGTGCGCGCCCAGGTCACTCTTGTTGAGACCCATGTAACCGAGGGTCTGCACCACGGCCGGATGAATCTCGCCAAACTCGCGCCGCTGCGCAGCGTAGGCGGCCTGCAGGTGGGTACCTGCCTCCTCGAGCTTGCCCTCGTCGCTGAGCAGCAAGGCCAGACTGAAGTGCGCGCTGCCAAGCAAGCGATCGGCTTGCGCCGGTGGCCCTTCGGCCAGAGCAACCGCCGCGCTCAGATCACTCTCGGCTTTTTGCACCTGGCCGGCCTCGTACAAGACGTTGCCGCGATCGAGGAGCAGTTGCAGCTTGGCTTTGGGATCGTCGCCGAGTCGAGCGACCGCCGCCGCTGCCGCCGTGCTCAGACTCAGGGCCTCTTCGGGGCGACCACCATGGATGCCGACCAGGATGACCAGGGCGCCCCAGGTATCGGCGGCGAGTCGGTCATCGTGAATGCGAGAAGCGAGCTCGGCGCCCTCGCGCAAGAGAAGCTCGGCTTTGTCGACCTCGCCCTCCAGACCAAGGATGTCGCCGGAAAGGAGCAAGGACTGCGCAAGGATGTGATTCGACTTGTTGGCGCGCGCTTCCTCGATGAGGGCGCTGGCGCTGGCTTGACTGCTCTTGAGATCGCCTGCCATGCGCGCGATCTTGGCCTTGCGAAAGCGCTCGAGCATGGCCTCCTCCTCCGGTGTGCGCTCGGCGGCATCCGCTTCGGGTTGCACGCTCTCGCACTCGCGCGGATCGCGAAGTTGAGCGGCACTGTCGATGGCGCGCCGCGGCTCGAGCTCGCTGCCGCGCGCTTGCCAGAACTCGACCAGGGCGCGGGTCTCGGCCAGGGCATCGTGCAAGCACTCGCTGCGCGTGCTGGAGATGGCCCTGGTGCTGCGGGCGCTGGCCTCGCAGACCACCCGATGACTGGCGGCAAAGCGCTCGACGCGGGCATCGAGCATGTCGGCAAGCTGTTTGGAGACGGCCTTGGCACTGGAGGCGGGATTTTGCGCCAGGCTGGCGGCCATCGCCTTGGCGCTTTGCGGATTCCATATCTCGGCAAGCCCGCTGCTGCGCGCGCAGCGATCCGGCGAGGCGCCCTGGTGCGGCCACAAGAGCGCAAAGGCGAGGGCGAGAGCCGCCACGGCCAGGAGCACCAGGGCGATGGAACGCGAGGAGCTGTTCTCCAGTGCTCGGGCGAGATCCTGCATGCTGGCAAAACGCCGCGAGGGTGCCGCCTGCAGGCCTCGGCTAAGAACATCTCGTATTCGTCGAGGAAGCTCTCGCGGTACATCGAGCTCGCCGGGGTCATGGCCCGATGCAATCGCGCCCAGATCGCGTTCTGGACGTCGGCCCTGCAGCGCCTCGCACAGCGCCAGACAGAAGCTGTATTGATCGCAGGCGGCATCGACCTTCTCGCCGCGCAGCTGCTCAGGTGCCATATAGGCCGGTGTGCCCATGGCTTCGCGGGTGAGCGTGAGGGACACGGCCGCATCCTCCCCCGAGCTTTTGCCGGCGCCGTGGGCCTCGTTGGCGATGCCGAAGTCGACGACCCGCGCGCGACCCTTCTGGTCCACGATCACATTGTCGGGCTTGAAGTCGCGGTGCACGATGCCGTTGTCGTGCGCCAGCGCCAGACCTCGGGCGGCGCCCAAGAATACCGAGACGATCTGCGCGGGCGTGCGCGACTCGGCTCGCAACCAGGCGCGCAAAGTCTGGCCCTCACAAAGCTCCATGACGATGAAGAAGCGACCTTCGTGCTCGCCGACCTCGTGCACGGCGACGACGTTCTCGTGATCGATGCGG
>JAHEAK010000098.1 GCA_024642805.1 Kofleriaceae bacterium
GGGCGCAGGTTGCGCCCACGCTGCGGGGCTATCGAAGAAGGTGCCGCCCAACGGAGCGGAGCCCGCCAGGATGGCAACCTGGGCCGAAAGCACTACAAAAAGCCGGCTGGGATGCATAGGCCGGCACTCTATCCCCCGACATCTCGTGGTTCAAGGTCAGGGGACGAGCGATCCTTGCTCTTTCCCGGGCGCTAGCACCTTATCCGTCGCGGATTCAGTCTGTATAGTTTCGCGCCCATGGCCAAGAACGATCGAGTCCGCAACATTGGTATCGCGGCGCATATCGATGCCGGCAAGACGACTGTCAGCGAGCGCTTCCTCTATTACTCGGGGAAGATCCACCAAATCGGTGAAGTCCACGACGGCGAAGCCAAGACCTACTGGATGGATCAGGAGAAGGAGCGCGGCATCACCATCACCGCCGCGGCGATCACCTTCGACTGGAACGGCTACGAGATACGCCTAATCGACACTCCTGGCCATGTCGATTTCACCATCGAAGTCGAGCGCAGCCTGCGGGTCCTCGACGGCGCGGTCATCGTGTTTTGCGCGGTCGGCGGCGTCGAGCCTCAGAGCGAGACGGTCTGGCGCCAGGCCGACAAGTTCGAGATTCCTCGAATGGTTTTCGTAAACAAGATGGACCGGATCGGTGCCGACTTCGCGGGAGTCGTCCAGCAGATTCGCGAGCGACTGGGCGCCGTGGCCATTCCGATCCAACTGCCCATTGGCTCCGAAGATCGCTACGAGGGCGCCATTGATTTGATCTTGATGAAGTCGCTCATCGACTCCGGTGATCCCAAGGATCCAGTCAAGATCGGCGAGATTCCCAGCGACATGGTCGAAGCCGCCGAACTTGCGCGCGAAGAGTTACTCGAAGCGGTGGCCGACGTCGATGACGGCATCGCAGAAAAGTACTTAGCCGGCGAGAGCATCGAAGCAGCCGAGCTGCAAAAAGCGATTCGAGATGCGTGTCTGCGCTGTGCTGCCGTGCCCGTATTGTGTGGAACCGCGCTGCGCAACAAGGGCGTACGACCGCTCCTGGACGCGGTCATCGACTACTTGCCATCGCCCCTCGACGTTCCGCCCATCACCGGCGTCGATCCCAACGACACCGAGGTGGTGCTCACGCGCGAGCCGAAGGATGGCGCTCCCTTGGCCGCCTTGCTCTTCAAGGTAGCGATGGACGACGGTCGAAAGATCGTATTCCTGCGCGTCTTCTCCGGCTCCATAAAAGCCGGTCAGGAGGTCCTCAACGTTCGTACGGGCAAAAAGGAGAAGATCGCCCGACTCTTCGAGACCCACGCCAACAAGCGCAATCGCATCGAGAAAGCCGGCGCAGGCACCATCGTCACGGCCACCGGTTTGAAGACGGCGACCACGGGCGACACGCTCTGCGATCCAGACGCGCCCATCATGCTCGAGCGCATCGATACCTACGAGCCCGTCATTTCGACGGCGATCGAGCCCGACACCAACGCGGAGAAGGACAAGCTCGACTTCGCGATCAACAAGCTCGTCGAAGAGGATCCCACCTTCCGAGTCCGTGATGACGCCGAGACCGGGCAGACCATCATCAGCGGCATGGGCGAGCTCCACCTCGAGATCATGGTCGAGCGCTTGCGTCGTGAGTACAAAGTCAATCCGCGCGTCGGTCGACCACAGGTCGTCTACCGCGAGGCGATCACCAAGAACGCCAGCGGGGTTGCCGAGTTCGAGCGCCAGCTGAAAGAAGAAGCCATCTACGGCAAGGTCGGCTGTACCGTCGAGCCTCGCGATCGCGGCACCGGCTCGAGCTTCGAGAGCGATCTGGATCCGGAGCTCTTTCCGCAGAGCTTGGTCGAGGCCGCGATGCAGGGCCTGCGAGACGCCTCGCAATCCGGGCCTTCTGGCTATCCACTCGAGGACGTCGCCGTGCACCTCACCAGCATGGAGTTCCGCGAGGAAGCACAACCGGTGGCCGGCGTGCGTGCCGCCGCGGCCGAGTCCTTTCGGCAAGTGGCGTCCAAAGCAGAGGCCATCCGCCTGGAGCCCATCATGGACGTGGAAATCACCACCCCGGAAGAAGCACTCGGTGCCGTCATCGGCGACCTGCAACAACGCGCCGGTCACATCCTGGATGTGGGCGCCCGCGGCAACAAGAGCCTCATCAAGGCCAAGGTGCCGCTGGCCAACATGTTTGGCTACTCGACCAAGGTGCGCACCATCAGCTCTGGACGCGCGGAGTTCTCGATGCGCTTTTCCGCCTACGATCGCCTCAGCTAAGTGCCCGCAGGCAGGCGTTTTGGCGCCTGTCTACCCAAAGTCTATCTCCGCGAGATCTCTCCGCTAAACGCGGACTCCAGGCCGCGGAAAGCGGGGAGGGCGGCCCCATGTCGCGAGCTGCTGTCCCCATGGTGGGCCTCGCCCCAGCCGATCCCGTCGCGCGATAACCATCTGTAAATATTTGGGGCCTCCGGGTGGGCGTAGGAGGCCAGATGTGAGTCTGGTAATGGCCATTACCTAAGACCCTTTGGCCCAGAGCGTGCTTCAGAGGACAGGGAGTTCGTCACTCCCAGGAATCAACATGAAGCACACAACCCACCTTGTCGCCCTTCTGTCTCTGCTGACCCTGGGCGCTTGCGCTGCGCAAGATGACTCCGCCATCGGCTCGTCCCAAGGCGAGCTACAGACGGCGCCTTCTGAGATCGAACCCATTCGCGACTTCCCTCGCGGCACCAAGGTGGTGATGGATCCGATCTACGAACAAGAGCTGGTCGAGAATCAAGCCCTCACCGGAAGCATCGCAGCCGGCGCCCCGACCATCGTCTACATGAACCACCTCGGTGGTGTCTTCTCTCCTGGCCAAAACGACGCTGCTACCAACAGGACGACCCTCGCTCCCTCGACCGTCAACTTCCCAGCAGCCAACTTGAGCGCGACCCAGTGGAATCAGGTCATGGGTTGTGTGCGCCAGCAGTTCTCGCGCTTCAACATCGAAGTGACCGACGTCGATCCAGGCAACACCCCGCACTACGAGTCAGTGGTCTCTGGCAGCCCCGGTCTGCTCGGCATGCCTAACGGCGTCGGCGGCGTTTCTCCTTTCACCTCCAACTGCGACGTCATTCCAAACTCCATCGTCTTCACCTTCACCGATGTCTTGCCAAACGATCCGCAGGTCATCTGTGAGGTTGCCGCGCAAGAAATCGCTCACTCCTTCGGTCTGGACCACGAGTTCCTTTGCTCGGATCCTATGACCTACCTGTCCGGCTGCGGTGCCAAGTCATTCCAGGACGTGCAGGCACCCTGTGGTGAGAACCAAGCGCGCTCGTGTGCACAGGCCGGCCAGTACGACTGTGGTTACACCCAGCAAAACTCCGTGCAGCTGCTCACCCAGCGCATTGGCCTCAACGAGGGCGATCCCATCCAGAATGCCACGATCACCGCGCCAGTTGATGGCGCCAACGTCAGCCAGGGCTTCGAGGTCAGCGTCGATGTTCAGTTCGCAGACCGTGTAGAGCTGCGCATCGACGGCATCAGCGAAGCGACTCTCAGCTCTGGTCCATTCCTCTTCTCGACACCTTCGAACCTGAGCCTCGGCACCCACGTGCTCGAAGTGGTGGCTACCTCTGGTGGCAGCTCGACAACCGATTCTATCTCTATCAACGTCCAGGCCGGCAGCGGTGATGGCAGCGGCGGTGGTGGTGGCGACGGCAGCGGTGGTGGCGGCGGCGACGGCAATGGCGGTCAGGTCTCGCCACAAGTGGTCGGCGGTTGTTCGGCCAGCGGTGGCGGAGCGAGCGATGCAGGCATGCTCTTCTTGCTCGGACTTGCCGTCTTCTTCATCCGCCGGCGCTCACACAACTAGAACCCAGCAGCCGAGACCCGCAGCCAGAACCAAGCAGCTCGTCCTGCTCGATGAGAGAGCAGGCGAGCACCATGAGCACGACTAGTAGTCGTTGTAGATCATGACTTCAGCCACGGCTCCTCGAGCTGTGGCTTTGGAGTTTATGGAGCGACCACACATCACGGTGTCGATGTTCCAGCCCTTGTAGATTTCACGAATGAAGGGCGTGTCGCTGTTGGACAGGAGCACCGCGCAGCCGCGCTCGGCCAGCGAGTTGGCAACCGCGACCAGCTGGCGCTGATCGTCTTCCGTGAAGCTGCACGAGGTGTAGCTGGTGAAGTTCGCGGTCGAGGTTAGCGGGTGGTAGGGCGGGTCGAAGTAGACGAAGTCGCCGGCCTTGGCGCTCTTGACCACCTCGCTGTAGTGCGCGTTGTAGAGCTCGGCCTTCTGCAGGGCAGCGGAGGCGGCCCGCAGGCTGGCCAGATCGTAGATGCTCGGATTCACGTAGCGACCCATGGGCACGTTGAAGCCGCCCTTGGAGTTGACCCGATACAGGCCGTTGAAGCAGGTCTTGTTCATGTAGAGGAACTGAGCCGCTCGCTCGACATCGCTCTGCTTCTTGCTGCGCTGGTTCCAGCTCTCGCGGACCTGGTAGTAGTGCTCTTCGCTGTGCTGGCGCTTGTGACTGGCAAGCTTGCGGGCGACCTCCTCGACCTGGTGGGCCACGCAGCGGTAGACGTTGATCAGATCGCCGTTGTGGTCGCCGAGGACCGCGCGCTCAGGCGCTGTGCGGAAAAAGAGGGCCGCGCCACCCACGAAGGGCTCGTAATAGCGGCCAAAACTGGAGGGCATTCGCTGACCGAGCGCCTCGAGAAGGCGGCCCTTGCCTCCCACCCACTTGAGGATGGGGCTGGCGACGGTCTTGCTGGTAGCGCGCTTGGTTCGCTTGGGAGCAACGACGCGTCGTGCCGTGATTTGCGCTCGACGTGGAATCTGCATCCACCCATGCTGAGGGGGAGCAGATCTCGAGGCAACTTTTTGGAATGTTTGAAGACTACATTGTAGGTGTAGTCCCGTAACCAGGTCTGCAAGGGCTTATCAAAGCTCTCACAGCAACCGGGAGTGGGCGCGCGCTCAGACAGTGCGCATCCATCAGACGCAGGAGCAGGTGCGACGGGCGCAGCTGCTAGTAGAGCTCAGAGGCCTTGGCGTAGGCGCGGCTGGTGGGATCGTAATCCACCAGAAGACCGGCGGCACCGTTGACCTTCGCGCACTGCAGGAAGTTTTGCTGATTGGCGGTAACCACCATACGGGGTTCCGCGTTGTCGATGTGCGACTCTTGGAGGAACTTGCGAGCGTTAGCAGCGTTCTTGAATCCGAGAACGTAGTTCATGTCATTGCCAGCTTTGGCCATAACAGGCACTTGATCCTCGATCTTGACGCTACCTTCTTCCTCCTGCTTAACGAGCAAGAGCCAGAGGCCGTTGAGTACCGATTGAGGAGCGGGATCCGAGTGTTGCTGCATATCGTGTCTGAGTCTCCGAGCTGTCTGAGGGTTTGGCGAGCCAGATTCGTTCTGGCCGGCTCTGGGGAACTAATGCAACAATTAGAAACACCTGTCAAGACGATTTGAGTTCGCTGCCAGTTCCGCTGACAGCGTTTTCTTGTAGGGCCATCTGCGCTAAAGTGATACCAGGCAAGGGACCTTGAGAAATCTGCCCATCATCACCCAGCTGGTAGACGCACAAGCTAGAAAGATTAGCTATTTGCGCATATCCGTGACGGATCGCTGCAACTACGAGTGCACCTATTGCGTGCCCGAGGATGGCGCGCAGATGGTCAGGCGCCAGCTCCTCCTCTCGTTTGAGGAGATCGTTCGCATCGCGCGCCTGTGCGCCGGGATGGGGGTTCGCCGACTGCGACTCACCGGCGGGGAGCCGACCGTGCGCAAGGACCTGAGCGTGCTCGTCGCCCAGCTCGCGGCCATCGAGGGCATCAACGAGATTGCCATGACCAGCAACGCGCACTTGCTCGAAGGCATGGCCGAGCCGCTCGCGGCCGCCGGCCTGAGCAGCGTCAACGTGTCCCTCGATACTCTCGATCCTGGGCCCTTTGCTCAGCTGACCGTTCGAGGGGACATCGCAAAGGTCATTCGCGGCATCGATGCGGCGATTGCCGCCGGACTTCGGGTTTCCACCAACGCCGTCGCCCTGCGAGGCGTCAATGACAAGCAGCTCCTGGCCCTGTGCGAGTTTGCCTGGCAGCGTGGCATCTTGCCGCGCTTCATCGAGCACATGCCCATGTCGGGTGGCGACGCCTACCAGTCGAGCCAGCACCTCTCCGCGGCCGCGATTCGCCAGAGCCTTGCCGAAGAACTCGGCGAAGAACTCCATGCGATTGGGCAGAGTGCAGGGCGCGGTCCCGCCCAGTACTGGCGCATCGGCGAGAGCGAGCGACGGGTCGGAATCATCTCCGCGATGTCGGAACATTTTTGCGCCACCTGCAACCGCGTGCGCCTTTCGGCCACGGGCCAGTTGCACACCTGCCTTGCCCACGACGACACAGCTGACCTGCGAGCCATCATGCGTGAGGGTGGCGACGACGACGCGCTGAGCGACGCGATTTGTGCGGCCTTGGCCATCAAACGAGATGGCCATCAATTCCAGCTAGACGGGGCTGGAGGCCCTCGTAAACACATGATCAGCATCGGCGGCTAACGGGATCGCAGGCGACATTTCCCGCGCTTTTCAGGAATATCATTCGCGGGGCTCTGGTCCTTTCCCTGCGTGTGTCTGTGCTAGGCTCGGCCCGGCCAGAAGCGTACAATTTCGTTGTCGCGCAACTGGAGAGTCTCATGAGCCGAACCCTTAAGATCATCCTCACCGTGTGCATCCTTGGTGCTGCTGGCGGCGTGCTTTTCTACTCCTCTCTGAGCGAGGCGGAGTACTACAAGCACGTTGATCAGGTGCTCGAAAATCCGGCGCGGTTCAAGGATACCAGCCTGAAGATCCACGGCTTCGTCGAGGCCGGCTCCATCGTCGAGGAAGTGCACGGCCAGACCATCAGCCGGACCTTCATTCTCGGCTACGAAGGCCAGCGCATCCGAGTACATCATTCGGGTCCCAAGCCCGACACCTTCCGCGATCTCTCCGAGGTAGTCGCGCGCGGCAAGCTGGTCGAGCGCGATGGCGAGTATCAGCTCGAGGCTGTCGAACTCATGGCCAAGTGTCCTTCCAAATACGAGGAAAACCGGCGTTCGCGCCCACCCTCGGCCACCCCCAAAGCTCCCGCTGGCACGCCCTAAGGGGCCTCCCGCATAGAAAGGAGATATCGTGCCCGCTGACTCGGCCTTGTCTATCCCCAGTTCCCCGGTGGCCGCACTGGGCACCATTTGTCTCCTGATAGCCTTCGCGATCGCGGCCTTCGCTGCCAGTGCTGGCATCGTCGGTAACGTCCAGAAACGCGCGCGCCTCCTGCAAAGCTCGGTGCTGGCGCTCTACGCCCTGTGCGCCGTCATGGTGCTGGCCTCGGCGCTCATCGTCTACGCCTTCGTCACTCACGACTACACCATCAAGTACGTCTACATGTACTCCGACACGGCCATGCCGATGTTGTACAAGCTCACGGCCTACTGGGGCGGCCTCGATGGCTCGCTGATGTTCTGGGTCTTCGTGCTCTCGGTCTTCTCGACCATTGCCGTTGCCACCAATCATCGCCGCCACAAGGACATGATCGGCTTTGTCGTTGGCACCATCGCCATCGTGCAGGTCTTCTTCCTGGCGCTGCTCATCTACTCGAAGAACCCCTTTGCCACCTGGCTCACGCAAGCGCCCACCGATGGCAAGGGCCTCAATCCGCTCTTGCAGACCTATTGGATGGCCATCCACCCGCCCTCGCTCTACATCGGCTTCGTCGCTGCGACGATTCCCTTCTCCTTCGGCGTCGGTGCGCTGGCTTCCGGTCGACTCGACAACCAGTGGATGAAGAGCACCCGGGTGTGGACCTTCGTGTGCTGGTTCTTCCTCAGCTTCGGTCTGGTGCTCGGCGGACGCTGGGCCTACGAAGAACTCGGATGGGGCGGCTACTGGGCCTGGGACCCGGTCGAGAACGCTGGCCTTCTGCCCTGGTTCACGGCCACCGCCTTCCTGCACTCGATCATCATCCAGGAGCAGCGCGGTATGTTGCGAGTCTGGAACATGGTGCTGGTCATCATCACCTTCTTCCTGACCATCTTCGGCACCTTCATGACTCGCAGTGGCATCGTGCAATCGGTGCACGCCTTTGGTGAGGACAACGAGCTGGCTCTGCTCTTCGTGCTCTTCATGGCCTTCTCGATCATCGTCTCGGTTGGTCTGCTCATCTGGCGCTTGCCCTACCTGCGCGCCAAGAACCGCTTCGAGTCCTTCATCTCGCGCGAGTTCGCTTTCTTGCTCAACAACTGGATCCTCCTGGCCTGCGCGGTCTTCGTGCTCTTTGCCACGCTCTTTCCGACCCTCAGCGAAGCGCTCAACGGCGAGCGCATCACCGTGGGCCCTCCCTTCTTCAACAAGTGGATGATTCCGATTGGAATCACGCTGCTCTTCCTGGCCGGCGCCACCCCGCTACTGGCCTGGCGTCGCACGACATCCAAGCGACTCCTGCAGCAGTTCGCGTTTCCGGTCGGCACACTCATCGTGACCATGGCGGCGCTCGCCATCTTCTGGCCGCGCACCCTGGTGATGACACCGATCATGGTCAAGTCGCTGGAAGTGAAGCTGCCCATCGCTCTCATCAACTTCGGCGTCATTGCCTTTTGCGTTGCATCCATCGCTTCGGAGTTCTGGGGCGGCATGCGCGTGCGTATGCGCCAGACCGGCGGTGACGCGCTCTCCTCTCTCATCGGCATCACGCTGACCAAGCGGCGCAAGTACGGCGGCTACATCATCCACGTCGGCATCGCGGTCATGTTCATCGGCTTTGCTGGCAAGGCCTTTGAAGAGCAGCGCAACTTCAACCTCACCCCCGGCACCAATCACTCGATTCGCGACTACGAGATTACCTACGAGCGACTCGAGGTCGATGACACCAAGTCTGATCACGTCATGCGCTGGATCGCGCATCTCGCGGTCAAGAAGGACGGCAAGTTCATCGCGCATCTCGAGCCTGAGGTTCGCAACTACACCAAGAGCGAGCAGCCCCTGCACGAGGTGGCCATTCACTCGAACCTCACTCCTGGTGATGACTTCTTCGAAGACCTCTACCTGGTCTTCAACTCTTTCGATCAGCAGACGCAGCTGGGCAGCTTTTCTGTCTTCGTCAATCCGCTGATCAACTGGGTGTGGCTCGGCTTTGGCTTCCTGGCTCTGGGCACGATCCTGTGCCTGATTCCTGAAGCCTGGGCGGTCAATGTCTCCGGACGTCGCAAAACTCGCAAGGGCGAGGTGCTGCTCATCCTATTGGCGGCTGGTGCGGTGACCTTTGGCCTGGGTGCTCTTGCCAACGCACAACCCACCGAGCACGACACCATGAGCAACCACCAGGCCAGTGGCTCGGCGGCCGGTCTCAATCGCGAGAACGATCCTGCTCTTTTGGCCAAGTACGCGCCCGAGCAGCGCGAGACCATCGAGAACTTCACCGCCAAGCTCCTCAAGGATCTGGTCTGCGTGTGCGGCTGTCCGCGCGAGAGCTTGTTCGACTGCAAGTGCGGCATCGCCGCCAACGAGCGCGGCTTCATCCTGGGCATTCTCGGCAAGCACGACCTGAGCACGGCGGCGGGCCGTGAGGCGGCGCGCACCGATGTCATCGAGCAAGAGATGCACAAGAACGCTTCCGAGAAGAACGGATCGGGTTCGCACGTGTTGATGGTGGCGCCCGACAAGGGCTTTAATCGGCTGGCCTGGGCTGTGCCCTATCTGGCTTTCGCTGGCGCCCTGGCGATGATCATCGTCATGGGCCGCCGCTGGGTGCGAACTGGCAAGGGAGCGCTCGCTAGCGCCGACCTTGGCGAGCTCGCTGAAGACGAAGACTACCGCGACATCCTAGATGACGAACTCCGAGAAACAGACTAAGGCCGTGGACGCCAACGCCTCCGCTCTGCCCTCGTACGCCAGCGCTGAATTTTGGGGAATGGCCATCACCAAGAGGCCGGCTCTGGTATTTGGAACCTTGCTCTTGTTGGTCGGCTGGGGCTTCAGCCTGCACATCAACAAGTGGCACTTCACGGTGCCCGTCTTCATGTTGTGGATGGCGTGGCTGGGCGTCATGGCCACGGTGCGCCTCTTGTGGGGCATCGGCGTCGCCATTGCCAGTGAGTCGGCTGGCCAGGACTCGCAAGAACTCGACGTCTCCGAAGCGCGCCGCATCGAGCTTCTCGAGGAGAAGAAGTCGCTCATCCGCGCCATCAAGGAAATCGAATTCGATCGCGACCTCGGCAAGATGTCTGCCGATGACGCCACCGAGATCATGCGCTTCTACCGCGCGCGCGCCATCGAAGTCATCAAAGAGCTAGACGGCGCATCCGACGAACACTTGAGCGTCGCCGAGCGGGTCGAGCGCGACCTGCAAGCGCGCCTTGCCATCGATCTCGCCAAAGGCAAAGGCAAAGGCGCGCCCGAGGCCAAGAAGGACGCCAAGTCCCAGAGCGAGTCCAAGAAGGACGCCAAGTCCCAGAGCGAGTCGAAGAAGGACGCCAAGTCCCAGAGCGAGTCCCAGAGCGAGTCCCAGAGCGAGTCCAAGAGCGAGTCCAAGAGCGACGCCAAGAGCGCGAGCAGCGAGTCAGCAAGCTCTAGCGACGAGGACTCGAGCGACGAAGCATCGAGCGACGAAGCATCGAGCGATCAGAGCAATGCAACCAGCAGCAGCGAGCAACCCCTAAGCGCCGACTCGGAAGACTCGGCCGCACCATCGAAGAAGCGCGCAAGCAGCGCGAGCGAGGAGCCCGAAGAGGCTCCCTTGGAGTCCGCATGACTATTCGTCGACCGTCCTTGGCAGTCCTCGTGCTGCCAGCTCTCTGCCTTGCACTTACTCTTGGACTCGCCCTGGGACTCGGGGCAAGCGCACTTGCCCAGCCACACGGGCCCATGGGCGGCGGACCGGGCGCTACCGGGCCAGAGCTCGTCGTTGCCGAGCTCGATCCGGCTCTCGATCCGGGCAGCGTCATGGTCAAGCTGGTGGCGGGCAAACTCGATGCACCGCTCGCGGGCGTCGATATCGAGTTGCGATCCAAGAGCGCGGGTAGCACGGGCACCCAGGTGGTGCGCACCGATGCAGCCGGGCAGGCTCTCTTCGTCAATGTCGCGAAGGGGAGCTACGAAGTAGCAGCCAAGGTTGCTGGTGCCCAGGTGCTTTCCGAGGTCTTTGCCATTCCCGCTAGCGGCGGCGTCTCGGCCTTGCTCACCACGGTGCCCATTGGCCCCGGTCGCGGTGGACGACCAAGCTCGCGCTTCATGAGCGGCCGCGCACGTCCCGAAGAAAACGATGCTAGCGGCACTCTCACCATTCGCGCCATCCAGGGCGAGATGGAGCAGAGCGAGTTCGGCGGGCTGGTCGCCGACATCCCCGAGGGCGCCAAGATCCATCTGGTCGGCATGCACGCCGACGGCACCATGAGCGTGGAAACCAAGGTGGCAAACGCCGAGAACGAGGGTCGCGTGACCTTCGAAAACCTGGCTAGGGACAACAGCATCGCCTACTACGCCATGACTCTCTTCAAGCGTGGCGGCGGGACCGATCGACTGATGACCGCAGGCCTCG
>JAHEAK010000712.1 GCA_024642805.1 Kofleriaceae bacterium
CCCTCGAGGGTGGCGCAGAGAGCGAGACCAGCCTCGATCGCGAGCTGCAGATCATCGAGCGCTATGTGGAGATTCAACGGGTGCGATTCGAGGACAAGCTGCAGGTGGACATGGAGGTAGCGGATTCGGCGCGCACCTGCGCCATTCCGCCGCTCCTCTTGCACACCTTGCTCGAAAACGCCGTGAAGCATGGATTCGAGACCGCTACCAGCATGCCCCTGCACGTCCGCCTGAGCGCAAGCTACGAGCACAGCACCCTGAAGCTCGCAGTGAGCAACAACGGTAGTCTGGCCCCGGGTCACGAGAGCGGCGAGGGATTGGGACTGCGCAACTTGAGCGCCCGACTGCAAGCCAGGTATCCGGGCCGCCACCACTTCGAAATCGTCGAGCGAAACGGCCTGGTGCTCGCCAGCATGGAGATTCGCGCACCAAGGCTCCTGGTAGCATGAGAACTCTTCTCATAGACGATGAACGTCTCGCGCGCGTGCGCCTGCGCTCCTTGCTCAGCACGCATCCCGACTTCGAGGTCGTCGGCGAGGCCGACTCGATTGCCTCGGCGCTCGAGGCCATCGACGAGCTAAAGCCCGAGCTGCTCTTCCTCGACATCTCGATGCCCGGTGGCTCGGGCTTCGAGCTCTTCGCACGACGGCGCGTCGAGGCCGCCGTTGTCTTCGTGACCGCCTTTGATGCTCACGCCATTCGTGCCTTCGAAGTCGGCGCCGTGGATTACCTGCTCAAGCCCATCGAACCCGAGCGCTTCGAGGCTTGCCTGGAGCGGCTGCGCTCACGGCCTCGGCCAGCCGACGAACGCGACCGCCTCGCCCTCAGCGATGGCCGAGCGATGCGCCTGGTCGAGGTCGGCGAGATTGCCATGATTGGAGCCCTCGGCGACTACAGCGAAGTGCTGCTCCGCGACGGTCAGAGGCTAGTGCAAAAGCACACGCTGGCCTTTTGGGAAGAGCGCGTCGGCCAGGCCCTGTTTCGCGTGCACCGCAGTGCCCTGGTTGCCCTCGATGCGATCGAGCGCGTCGAGCGCGCGGAAGGCTCGGCATCCAAACTCTTTCTGCACGGCGAGCAGCGCGAAGTGCCGGTGAGTCGCTCGCGAGTGAGCGCGCTGAAAGCAGCCCTGCGCGGCCTCGACGGCAGCGGCCAGTCCTAGCGCGGCTGGCCGCCCAGAAAGCGAACACAGGCCAGGTTGGCGGTCTCGTCCCAGTGCGCGTAGCCGAGCTTGCGCAGGTGTTCATCGAAGTCTGGCAGATCGGCGTCGGGGACCTGCACGCCGACGAGTACCCGACCGTAGTCAGATCCGTGGTTGCGATAGTGAAAAAGA
Organism: Kofleriaceae bacterium; assembly: GCA_024642805.1. Lineage (GTDB taxonomy): Bacteria > Myxococcota_A > Polyangia > Haliangiales > Haliangiaceae > NORP324. The sequence goes on from JAHEAK010000712.1 coordinate 1,331, forward strand.
CTGATGTTCCACAAGCTGCCCACCGACTCGAGGAAGCTGAGCAACGCGCCCGGGCGCTCGGGAAACTCGAAGCGCAGCAGCCGTTCGTTGGCAATGCTGGCATTGAAACCGCCGACCATGTGACGGATGTGGGTCATGGCCAGGTCGTTCTCGCTAAGGTCGTCCACTGGATAGCCGCTGTCCTGCCAGGCCTGCCGCATGCGCTCGCGCTCGGCCTGTCCTTCTTGCAAGGCGACGCCGACGAAGATGCGCGCCATCTTCGGATCACTGAGTCGATAGTTGAACTCGGTGACCGCGCGCGCGCCCAGGATTTTACAGAAGCGCAAGAAGGCGCCCTTTTGCTCGGGAATTTGCACCGAGAAGATCGCTTCGGATTGCTCGCCAACGTTGGCGCGCTCGGCCACATGCACCAGGCGCGTGAAGTTCATGTTGGCGCCGCTGTTGATCGCAACCAGGTTCGTGCCTTTGAGCCCCTCGCGCTGCACGTACCTCTTCAGACCGGCCACGGCCAACGCACCAGCCGGCTCGGCGATGGCACGCGTGTCTAAGAATATATCTTTAATGGCGGCGCAGATCTCATCGTTGGAGACCAGGATGACCTCGTCGACGTACTCCTTGCACAGCGCGAAGCTGATATCGCCGGCGCGTCGCACCGAGACGCCATCGGCAAAGATACCCACGTGCTCGAGCGTCACCGGGGCACCAGCAGCGAGGGCCGCATGCATGCTTGCCGACTCGGTGGGTTCGACGCCAATGATCTTGGTACCGGGGTGCAAGTGCTTCATGTACACGGCAATGCCGGCGATGAGTCCACCGCCGCCAACAGGCACGAAGATGGCATCGGGCGCCTGCTCGCACTGGCGAGCAATCTCGACGGCAATCGTGCCTTGCCCGGCAATGACGTCTTCGTCGTCAAAGGCTGGCACGAGGGTCTTGCCGCTCTCCCTGGCCAGCGCACTGGCATGTGCGGAGGCTGCGTCGTAGTTGACGCCCTGCAAGATGACCTCGCCACCGAGCTCGCGCACAGCTTCCACCTTGATGCCCGGTGTGGTGATGGGCATGACGATGGTTGCCTGGCAACCGAGCTTGGCCGCCGACAGCGCCACGCCTTGGGCATGGTTACCAGCGGATGCGCAGATGACTCCTCGCGCGCGTTCGTCCGCGGAGAGGTGCCAGATCTTGTTGTACGCACCGCGCAGCTTGAACGAGAAGACCGGCTGCGAATCCTCACGCTTGAGCCAGACACGATTGTCGACACGCGCCGAGAGCTTGCCCGCCAACTCGAGAGCGCTCTCTTTGGCGACAGGATAGACCTTGGCGGTCAGGATCTTGGTGATGTAGCGATCAAGCATCTGGTTCGTCCACGGCAAAGAAGCTGAGGTGCCAGGAGGGCAGTTCTTCCAGGGTATCGAAGAGAGCGTCCGGCGCGGCGCTAGCCAGCTCGTGCTTGCTAGTCGAGCCGGTCGCGACCGCGATGACGCGTGCCCCACAGCTGCGGGCCGCCGCGATGTCGTGCAGGGTATCGCCAATCACGACGAAGTGATGGGCAGGTATCTGCTTGCCTGCCAACGCCCGCCCGCGCTCGATCGCCGTGGCGACCAGCTCGCTGCGAAGCGCGGAATCGCTGCCATAGCCGCCAAAGTGAAAGTACCGAGAGAGCTCCGCGTGATCGAGCTTGGCTCTGGCGGCCGCCTCGATGTTGCCTGTGGCAATTCCCACGAGCTCTTGATGCTGCTCGACGAAATCGAGACAGGCGT
>JAHEAK010000713.1 GCA_024642805.1 Kofleriaceae bacterium
CCAGCACCCTGGTCGACCTGGATGCCGATAACGACGACAAGTCGGGTATCCGTGCGCAAGCCGACTACGTGGTCAAAGCCGAGGGCTTCTCGACGACCGGTGGCGTCTACATGTCGACGGCACAGAAGGGCACCGCATTCTCGGATCAGGACTACGCCGCTCTCGGTTTCCACCTGCAGGCCGGCTACCTCATCGATGGCCGCTACCAGCCGGTGGCTCGCTACGCGATGATCAATCCAGAGGGATCGGATAATAACCTTCAGGAAGTGCTCGGCGGCCTGTCGATCTACTTCTTCCACCACGGCCTGAAGTGGCAAAACGAGGCTGGCGCTCTGATCAGCGAGTCGGCAGCCGGAAATCAGACCGATATCGTTGCCCGCAGCCAGCTGCAGCTCTCCTTCTAAGCTCGGGCTTTTCTGACACTTTCAGCAGGCGTGTCACCGTCCCGTCACACACCTGCGCGACAACCTACGGGACCGAACAAGGATTATGAATATGATTACGACCTTTTCACGTGTCAGCTGCCTGCTCGCGGCCGGTTTGCTCCTCTCGAGCGCTGCTTGCAAGAAGAACAACGAAGGCTCTGGTGAGGGCACCGGTGGCGGTTCGGGTGGCTCTGGCTCGATCATCAGCATCGACGGCTCAAGCACTGTTTTCCCCATTACGGAAGCGGTAGCCGAAGAGTTCCAAGCCACCAGCAAAGCTCGCGTGACCATCGGTGTGTCGGGCACGGGCGGCGGTTTCAAGAAATTTTGCGGTGGCGAGACTGCCATCAGCGGCGCCTCTCGTCCCATCAAGCCTTCCGAGGTCGAGATGTGCAAGGCCAAGGGCATCGAGTACATCGAGCTGCCTGTAGCCTATGACGGCCTGGCCGTCGTCACCCACGCTGGCAACACCTGGGTCGATCACATGACGGTCGCCGAGCTCAAGACCCTGTGGCAGCCCGAAGCGCAGGGCCAGATCAAGAAGTGGAGCCAGATTCGCGAAGGCTGGCCAGACAAAGAGATTCATCTCTTTGGCCCCGGCGTCGACTCCGGCACCTACGACTACTTCACCAAAGCCATCAACGGCGAGGAGCACGCTAGCCGCGGTGACTACACCTCGAGCGAAGACGACAACGTCCTTGTCCAGGGCATCTCCACCGACGAGCTTGCGCTTGGTTTCTTCGGCTTCGCCTACTACGAAGCGAATCAAAAGAAGCTCAAGCTGATTCCCATCGATGACGGCGACGAGACCAATGGCGCTGGTGCCATTGCTCCTTCGGTTGCTTCGGTCGCCGACGGCACCTACCAGCCCCTGTCGCGCCCGATCTTCATCTACGTGAGCAAGGCCGCAACCGACCGTCCCGAGGTCAATGCCTTCGTGAAGTTCTACATCGAGAACGCAGCCACCCTGTCTGCTGAAGTTGGCTACATTCCATTCCCTGTCGACACCTACGGCCTGGTCGAGAAGCGCTACGAAGCTCGCACCGTGGGCTCGGTCTTCTCTGAAGGCTCGAAGGTGGGTGTGACGGTGAAAGAGCTCCTTGGCAGCAAGTAGCTCAAGCGACGAGCTGGCCCCGAAAGCTGGCGAGACGGGTGGCCCCAGGCGGGTCACCAAAGAGCGCTCGGTGCAGGCCTGGCGCGAGCGTTTGGTGGAGGCCGGACTGGTTAGTTGCGGCCTCATCTCCGTGGTCACGACGGCGGGCATCATCCTGGTGCTGGCCTTCGAGACCTACGGCTTTTTCCAAGAAGTTTCCATCGGGCAGTTCCTGGGCGACTCGGAGTGGACGCCCTTGTTTGCCGAGAAGCACTTCGGCATCTGGCCACTGGTCGCGGGTACGCTGCTGATTTCGGTGATCGCGATGTCGGTGGCCTTGCCCCTTGGCCTCTTGGCGGCGATCTACATGAGTGAGTTTGCCGGCGAGCGATTGCGGCGAGTGCTCAAGCCGGCTCTCGAGCTTTTGGCTGGCATTCCGACCATCGTCTACGGCTTCTTTGCGCTGGTCTTCGTCACGCCCTTCTTGCAAAAGATCATTCCCGGGCTGGCGGGCTTCAACTCCCTCGGGCCGGGCATCGTCATGGGCATCATGATCATCCCGATGATTTCCTCGCTCAGTGAGGATGCTCTCTACTCGGTGCCACGCAGTTTGCGCGAGGGCTCGTATGCACTCGGGGCAGGGCGTCTGCCCACCATCTTCCGGGTGGTGCTGCCTTCGGCCTTTTCTGGCATCGGCGCTTCGATGATTCTGGCCATCTCGCGAGCCATCGGCGAGACCATGATCGTTGCCATTGCCGCCGGCCAGCAGCCGCGGCTCACCGGTGATCCGCGGGTGCCCGTGCAAACCATGACTTCCTACATCGTGCAGGTGAGCATGGGTGACACGCCTGCCGGCACTCTCGAGTACCGCACCATCTTCGTGGTCGGTTCGACGCTCTTCTTCATGACCTTCTGTATGAACCTGGCAAGCTTCCGCTTGCGCAAGCGCTTCCGGTTGGCCTCATGAGCGCGGATCGCAAATACAGCCTCATCGGCGAGCGCATTTTCGTCGGCATCTGCCTGTTGGCGGTCTTCTTGCCGCTTTTGCTCCTGGCTTTGCTCATTGGCGATGTGCTTTTGGACGCACTCCCTCGACTGCACCTTGGCTTCTTGACGGGCTATCCGTCCCGACACGCGGAAAAGGCCGGCATCCTTCCCGCCCTGGTTGGCAGCCTCTATCTCGTCGGCCTCACCGCTCTCATCGCACTGCCCATTGGCGTAGGCGCCGCCATCTACCTCGAGGAGTATGGCAAGCGCAGTCGGCTGGCTTCGATCATCGAGATCAACATCGCCAACCTCGCCGGCGTTCCCTCGGTGATCTACGGCCTGCTCGGCCTCGGGCTCTTCGTGCGCACCTTCGGCATGGGGCGCAGCTTGCTTGCGGGCGCCTGCACCATGGCGCTCCTGGTCATGCCTATTGTCATCATCTCGACGCGAGAGGCCCTGCGCACCATTCCACTCTCGCTTCGTGAGTGTTGCTATGCGCTCGGTGCCACGCGCTGGCAGGCCATCCGCCAGATCGTCTTGCCCATGGCCATGCCGGGCATTCTCACCGGTTCGATT
>JAHEAK010000714.1 GCA_024642805.1 Kofleriaceae bacterium
TGTTTATCCGCTCACCATCAGATCACCCCCGGGTGCGCCCACTAGGTGCGACATGTGCAGAGTAGGGTTACGTGCGCCTACCTCCCTCCCTCTCCCTGCTCCTCACCCTGCCCGCTCTCACGTACAGCCTTGCCTGCGCGGCGCCCGAAGAGGGCGACTTCTTCGCCGCCAGCGCAGACAAGCAGGACAATGCCACCGGCGATCGCTGGCGCGTGCCGGCCGCCGTGCTGAGCGAAGGCGACAACACCAGCATTTCCTACACCGGGGCTGGCCCGTGGAACGGCGAATCGAGCTGCGAAGGCGACATGACCAAAGGCGCCAACTCGCTGCGCGAGTACTTGCGCGCTCGCTATCCGCAGATTGAATCCATTGGCGGCTACAACTGTCGGCCCATCGTCGGCAGCCCTGGCACGACCTCGGTCCATGCCACAGGTCGCGCTCTCGACATCATGTTGCCCGTTGGCTTCAACGCCGAAGCTCAAAATCGCCTCGGTGATCCCATTGGTAATTTTCTCATCGCAAACGCCGAGGACATCGGCATTCAGTTCATCATTTGGGATCGAACTTCGTGGGGAGCGGCACGAGAAGCGGGCAAGAAAGAGCGCTACTACAGCGGCCAACACCCGCACAATGATCACTTGCACATTGAGCTGAGTGTCGAAGCAGGTCGCGCGCAGACCGCATGGCTACAGCCCGGATGGAGCCCAACCGAAGTCGAAGAAGGCGGCGACATCTCGCCGACGCCGACGCCAACCGATCCTCCGCCGCCAACACCTGCTGACGAGTTGCCACCCGAGCCAGGCTCGGATGAACCCGAAGAGCCTGCTCCTACGGTACCGCCGCTCGGCGATCCGCAGCCCGAAGATCCCAAGCCAAGTGGCGTGTGCACGACCCTGGCTGCTTCCGGTGGCGTCCTCGACGAGAGCAGCAACTGTCTGTGGCTGCGCGGTCCATCCAACTACTGGAAGCGCGAAGCCGAAGGTCACGACGATCACCTGGCCTGGACCACCGCCCTGCACAGTGGCAAGCACCTGAGCTCGGCACAGTGGGACATCAAGCTCGAGCAAGAAGGCAACTACATCGTCGAGGTCTATCTCACGCCCGGCTACGCAAGCTTTGACAAGGCCCGTTACTACGTCGCCCACGCCGGCTCCACCGAAGAGGCCCTGCTCGACATGAGCGCAGGCACAGGCTGGACGACGCTCGGCACCTTTGCCTTCGCCGCCGATGGCGAGCAAACCCTGACCCTCTTTGACAACGCCGACCAAGCCGTTGGCGACGACGCCCGCATCGTGGCAGACGCCATTCGCCTCATCCCCGAGAATCAGGAACCTGTCGAACCACCCGAGAGCGAAGAGCCTCCACCAGAGGACTCGGGCGACGAACCGAGCGATGACGGCGCAAGTGATCCAGAGCCCGATCCACAGCCCGATCCAGGCCACGAGGGCCAATCCGATGCTGACGAAGAGGGCACCGACAATGGACTGGTGACGGCTGGCTGTCAGGCGGCTCCAGGACGAGTGCCAGGCTCTTCCGCACTCTTCCTGCTCCTGGCTCTCTTTGCACTGCGCAGGCGGCGCTCGATGTAGCAAGCTAGGAGGCCATGCTCCGGCTCCTGTGTTTCGGCCCCGTCTTGCTCGCGCTCGGCTGCGCGTCCCTCAACCATCCCCCGGCCAAGAGCACCAGCCCTGTCACTGGCAGCTACCTGCCTGCGCTCGCCTCGCCAGAGACAAGCGCCCCGAACACCTCCGCAGCATCCCCTGAGACCGGCCCAGAGCTTGTGGCGCGCTCGCTCCGAGTTGCGACCTACAACGTGCACATGGAATCGGCCGCCGCCATCGTCCACGCGCTGCGCGGCAACCCGCAGCTTGCTCGAGCCGATGTCCTGCTCTTTCAGGAAATCGAGAGTCACAATGGTGAAGGGCGGAGTCGAGCCGAAGCGATCGCCCAGGAGCTCGCGATGGATTTTGCGTATGCGCCAGGCTACGAGCTAGGCGAAGGTGGAAGTCACGGCGTGGCCATGCTGTCACGCTTTCCCCTGCGCGACGTCGAAGTCATCGAGCTGCCCTACTACGGGGTCGTCGTCAATTCCGCGCGACGCGTAGCCGTGGCTGCCACCTTCGACATCGCCGACCAGCCCGTGCGCATCTACAGCGTCCACCTCGACAACCGGATCAATCCCGCCAAGCGACGCAAGCAGCTAGCGCCCGTGCTGCGAGCGGCCGACCACTTCCAGGGGCCGGTCATCATCGCCGGCGATCTCAACACCTCGCCCTTCTGCTGGGTCGGCTCGCTGCTACCGATTCCCTGCGGGCTACAGGACAATGCCGTCGACCAGAGCGCCCGCAAACATGGCTTCGCGCTGCCGATGGCCGGCCAGGGTGCCACCGCCAAATGGCTGGCCATGCGTCTGGACGCCATCTACGTGCGCGGTCTGCAGCCCGGGGCGCGTGCCGTGGAGCGCTCCGTGCGACTTTCCGACCATCTTCCAGTCTGGGTGGACCTGTCCCTCGAGCCCAGCACGGTCTCGCGACGAACTGCCGCTGCCCCGAAAAGTGTGAAGCCCCCTGGCGATTAGGGGGCTTCGACATCGTTTGTGCGAGGAGGGGGACTCGAACCCCCACAGTGTTACCCACCAGATCCTTAGTCTGGCGCGTCTACCAATTCCGCCACCCTCGCAGCGATGTTTGTGGGCGCCTTGTTTATGGCGTGAATGGTGCGCTGTCAAGCCTTTGTGCCTACGACCTGGTGTCATTACAATAGTCTCTTCCCATGCGGCTCCCCAATCAGGATCGGCACACCGCCATGACCCGCTCGGGTCACGTCCTGATGCTCTACGGCGGCCTGTCCCTGGCGGCTCTCTTGCTCGCGGCGGGACGTGGCAACGTCGACCTCTACCAACTCGACAGCTCCGGCAGCGCTCGCTGGTTGTTGCTGAGTCCGCTTCTGGGACTGCCCTTCGGCCTCTTGGTGGTCCTCCTCTCGCGCCTGGCCACGATATCCATGCCATGGGCGCGAGGGCTGCATCAGAGCTTCCGCGAGCTTCTCGGTGAGCAGAGCGGCAAAGAGATTCTCGTCC
>JAHEAK010000715.1 GCA_024642805.1 Kofleriaceae bacterium
TCAACCAGCGCGTAGAGAAGACGCTGTCGGCGCTACCTAGGTCGGAGCCGCGACTGAGCTCGGCCAGGGCAGGGTAGCGGACGTTGGCATCGACGTAGGCGGCGGTTGCTCCCGAGAGCTCGACCAGTGCCAGGCCCAGTTGAATGGCCACGGACGGAATGCCGACGTTGTCCTTGGCGGGGATGAAACCAATCACCTTGCTCTGTTCGAGCATGAGGCGGCGCGCGATCCGCATGCACTCGGCCCGCACCTCCGGCGCCTCGTCTCCGACGATGTGAATGCCGATCTCGGCGAGCCTTGCGGCTTCCTCTAGGGCAATGCGATCCATAGCGATCCAGATGATAGCGCCTTAGTGCTAAGGTTGTGCGCTCAGGTACCATGCTCATTGCAGCCCTAGCTCTCGTTGCGGTTCTGGTTTACACCTATTTCGCGTATCCGCTGCTGATCGCTGTGTGCGCCCGGCTCTGGCCCATGCAGATTCGAAAGGATCACGGGCACACGCCGATGGTTTCGGCGCTGATACCGGTCTACAACGCGGAGGCCTACATCGCCCAGAAGATCGACAGTCTGCTGGCCATGGACTATCCCGCGGATCGTTTCGAGATCTTGTTCCTCTCGGATGCTTCCGACGACAAGACCGACCTCATCTTGCAGGAGTATGCAAAGCTGCATCCCTCTCGAATTCGGGTCTTCAGGGCCGAGACCCGGTCTGGCAAGCCGAGCGCTCTCAATCGATTGCGCAAGGAGGCGCGGGGCAATCTGCTGCTCATGACCGACATCCGCCAGCCGCTCAACAAGCGCTGTCTGCGCGAGCTTGCCAGCTACTTTGCAGACCCGAGTATCGGTGCGGTGAGCGGCAGCCTCGAGCTCGCCGGTGACACGGGCGCCGGTTTCTACTGGAAATACGAAAAGTGGATCCGTCGCAACGAGGGCCAGTTCCGCAGCATGGTCGGCGTTACCGGGGCTATCTATGCTTTGCGTGCCGCCGATCTCGTCGACCTGCCCACGGACATCGCCCTCGACGATATGTGGGTGCCCATGCGGCTGCGTTTGCAGGGCAAGCGCATTGCCTTCGCGCCGGAGGCAATGGCCTTCGATCAGGCCTTTGCCGACGATCGCGAGTTTGGCCGCAAGGCGCGCACGCTGGCTGGCAACTACCAGCTCTTCGCTGCGCTTCCGCGGCTTTTGCTTCCCTTCGTAAATCCCTCCTGGTTCGAGACCTTCTCGCACAAAATTCTGCGACTGCTCTGTCCCTGGGCGCTTCTCGGCCTTGCCCTGGTCTGTGCCCTGGCGCTGGCGCACGGGCAAGGGCCGATGTCGCTGTGGCAGTACCGCATCCTGCAGTTGCTCGCGGCCGGGCAGCTTGCCTTCTACCTCCTTGCCCTGGTCGGTCAAGCTGGTGGCAAGCTCGGCAACATCGCGCGCACCTTCGTGGTCTTGAATCTGGCCGCCCTGGTCGGCTTGTGGCGCTTTGCGACCACGGGCCAGAAGATCACCTGGTAGCTCTCGGCCCCTTACCCCTCGGCCCGTTGAGGCTATCTCCGCGTGTCAGCTCTCGAAGAGGGCGGTGCCGAGGATACGGGTCGGCGTGAGCTGGTCGACGGCCTCGCGAATGTCGCGAGCGGTGGCGCGTTTGGTGCGTGCCGCGATGAGCACGCCGTCGGCAGAGTCCTGGATCAGATTGACATCCGCGTTGCCGATCACCGAGGGACAATCGACCACGATGTGCCGATAGGGCCCTAAACGGAGGCGATCCATGGCGATGGCAAAAGCCGGGGCGTCCAGGCGGTGACGGCGCTCGTTGCGCGGATTGATGGCGGCAACGTGCAGTCCGAGACTTGCGATTTCCACGAAGCCCCAAGGGGCGAAGGGCTGGGCGCGATGCTGATCCAGCTGCTCAGAAAAACACCAAGGTGGGACGAAGCGCAGAATGCTGGCGATTTTTGGATTTTGCACGTTGGCGTCGACGAGCAAGACCTCGGCCCTGCCACACTCCGAAAGCGCCATGGCCAGGTTGATCGCTACCGTGGTCTTGCCGCAGCCGTCGTGGGGACCAGATACGGCGATCACCTGTGGGTTGCCGCGCTCCATGACGTGGTGCCGCAACACGCGAAACGCGGCGGCTTGCTCGGAGTCAGGCTCGATGAGCAGATGCAAGCGAGAGTCGGGCGGCACGTCACGAGGCATCTCGTGCTGCACGATTTCGATTTCGGGCGGCTGCAGGTTTTGTGAGATCGGATGATTGCTAAGCGGGTTTGCCTGCAGTTGCTCGATGACCGCAGAGCCCTTCTCCGGGCTCATGATGACCGTCGCCTGCTCGCCACCCGAGGGCAGTCCGTAACGCGGGCGTGGGCGAGCCTCGCTCGCCATCTCACCGGCAAGCTGGCCGGGCTTCATGATGAGCGTGCTGCGCGGGTCGTCAGGACCGACCTCGATCGCTGGCCCCTGCTGTGGTGGCGGGCGAGAATCCCGGGCCTTTTGCGGGGCCGCGGGGAAGCGCTGCTGCGTCGAACGAGCTTTGTCTTGCCCGCCAGGTGCCGCGGGAAATTCTTTTGTCTTACCCACGGCGGAATCCTCGTCTCTTCTTCTTGTGCTTAGGAATGACAACCAAGACCGGGGCGATGCCCAGCTCGTCGATGTCGGCACGTCGATACACCCGGTCGTCGATCAGCGCCAGGCCCAGGGCCAGGGCGATGCCGAGCAGGGAGAAGACCGTCGTGCCGGCCAGGGCGATGACCTTGCGACCCTTGCCGGCGGCGCGCGCAGGCAAGTAGGCCTCATCGATGAGCACCAGCTTTGCGGCTTCGGCAAACTCGGAACTCGCCGTGATCTCCGCCGTGAAGACACGGCCCTCCAGGCCAGAGAGTCGCTGACCTGCGACCTGGACTCGCCGCAACAGGCGGGCGTGTTCGGTCTCGAGATCGACCAGTTCATCAGCAATGTTGTTCTTGTCCACCTTGGGATCACCGGTGTCGGCTCGGAGCCGCGTCATCTCAGCTTCGACGCGGCTGAGCTCTTTTTGCAGATCGGCGACACTGGTGGTCTGGGTGATGGGCGCGATGACCGG